>DOCD01000158.1:0-2177 GCA_003503945.1 Clostridiales bacterium
GGTTATGAGCCCGACGAGCTACCTGGCTGCTCTACCCCGCGATATGTGCTTTCATACAAAGCTATATCATTTTATTAGATTAAAGCGGTTTTGTCAACTGTTTTTACGTATTAAAATAATTTTATTTTTTTCGCTTACTATTGCAAGAGGCAAAACATTGTGTTATAATCTTAATATGATAAGTCTTTCAAAGTATTCGGGATTGAGAATATGCGTCGCCGTGTCGGGCGGGCGGGATTCAATGGCGCTTTTGCACTTTATGCACGTTCACGCCGACGAATACGGTATAGAATTGTCTGCGCTCAACTGCGACCATAAAATTCGCGGCGAAGCGTCCGCGCGAGACAGTGCGTTCGTGCGCGACTGGTGCAAAGCGCATAAGATCCCTTTGCTTTTTTTCGAATGGAAGAGTGAATTGCGCAAGACGGAAGCCGACGCGCGCCTCTGGCGGCTGAAGTGTTACATTGCCGCGACGTCGGACAACCCGTCGCACGTCGGCGTCGACGGAGCCGCGATATATTCCGAAAACGGTAAGTGGCGGGGCGTTGACGCCGTAGCCACGGCCCATCACCTGAACGATAATGCCGAAACGGTGCTTTTCAACCTCGCGCGCGGCAGCGCTCTTTCGGGAATGGAGGGGATAACCGATTTCGAGTTCCCTGCCGAAGGCGATAAACAGCTTAACGTAATTCACCCTTTTGTAAGCGTTTCCCGCGAGGAAATAGATAATTACGTTGACGAAAATAATATTCCGTTTGTAGAAGATGAAACTAATTCAACCGACGACTACACGCGCAACAGGTTGCGCCATAACGTACTGCCCGAGCTCGAAAAAGCGGTGCCTGGTGCGGCAAAAGCCATTTATCGGTTTTCGCGGCTGGCTGCCGAGGACGAGGAATATTTTGAAAAGCTTATTAAAGAGCGCAAAATAGTCAAACGCACGCGTACGGGCTTTGAAATAGCGCACTGTAAAGAAAAGGTCGTTTTTAAACGGGCAGTCATAAATACGCTTGCAGGCAACAACGTCAAGGATTATACTTCCGAACATGCTCAAAAACTGTACGAATTGCAGTTTGCGGAGCATGGCAAAAAGTTTGAATTTCTCGGTTTTACCGCATTTAAAGAACACGGAAAAATAGCAATATGCGATACCCATCTTTTAAACGACGAAAGGCAGGGGGTACCGTTCGGGGAACACGCGGCACTCGGGTCGCATTTCTGGAAGGATATTTTTATCAATGTATCCGACGGAGCGGAGCTTGAAGAAAATATTCTTGCCTTCGAGGCTGCCGCGCAGGACGACGATAGAATACCGAAAAAATTCAAAACGCTTAAATTCGACTTCGATGAAATACCCGAAACCGCCGTTATACGCAGCATGAAAGAGGGGGACAAATTCACTAAATTCGGCGGCGGAACCAAAAGCTTGGGCGACTTTTTCACTGACAGAAAAATCCCCGTTAGATTAAGAAAACAGATACCTTTAATTGCGGACGGAAACGAAATACTCGCCGTGGGCGGAGTGGAAATTTCCGATAAAATAAAAATTACGGATAATACAAAAAATACGTTATATCTGATTTGCGCCGATTACACGGCGGAGTGAGGACGGAGAAGAAATATGAAAGATACTGCAACCATAACGGAGCTTGAGGAGAAATACAAAAAGCTGCTGCTTATAAGGCTTGGCGCGGACAAAAGGCTTGCGGTGAACAGCCCTTCGGCAAAATATCCCGAGCCGGTGTTTGTTTACGTAAAATCGGTAAAAACCGAAAAGGTAATCGCAATCCGCCTTGACGGCGGCGACAAAACCATGCGCTTCTGGGATTATATCGACGACGACGATTATTCCAGCGAGGACGGCGTATGGGACAAGATGACCGATAAGGGGCTCGAAAGCTTTATCGGTAAATTTTACGCCGTCGCCGACAAAGCGGTGGATATCGAGTTTTTCGGGCTCGACGGCGAGTGCGACGACTATTACGCGGGCGTGGCGGATTATGAACAGACTGTAGAAAACGCAAAAAAAGCCGTTAAAAAATACGGTAAAGACGCTGACTTCGTGTTTGCGAAATACAGCAATTTTTACGGCGACGTGCAGTACGTTTTCGATGCGAATTTCAGACATATAGTAAAAAAATAATATGGAAAGTTTTCTGTTTGCCGACGGCGAATAT
>DOCD01000158.1:2418-11240 GCA_003503945.1 Clostridiales bacterium
GGGCCGACGGCGAATATATTTGCCTTTATAAGGACGGGGAAATCGTCCGCCGGCACAGCGGTTTTATACAAA
This sequence comes from Clostridiales bacterium, assembly GCA_003503945.1. Classification (GTDB taxonomy): domain Bacteria; phylum Bacillota; class Clostridia; order Christensenellales; family Borkfalkiaceae; genus Coproplasma. Next base: position 2,491 of record DOCD01000158.1, read on the forward strand.
AATATAAAGAGGCGTCGCTCGGCGCGGAGCGGGCTAAAAGCTGGAAGCACAGCGGCGAGGGCGCGCAGTTCCGCGGCGACGTCATAGCGCCGCAGCCCGACGAGCAAAGTTTCGTCGGCAACGTTAACGGCGTGCATTTTACGGGCGATACGTCGGAGGTCGTATATTCCTTTACCGTCGGAGGAACTTCGGGTATTTACAAAGTAAACCTCGACGACGAAAAAGCACCCGAAGTGCATGTAATCAATTCGGTTGACTATACTTTTACGGGCGGTTGCCTGGACGCGGAGGCGGGCGTGCTCGCGACGCGCATAGACGGCGGACGCGGCACCTCGGATATAGCTCTCTTCGATATAAAAAGCGGCGACTACAAAACGGTAACCGAGGGTGATACTCTCGACGACGACCCGTTTATTTCGCCCGACGACGGGAATACGATATACTTCACCTCGCGCGGTATAGGCAGGGATTCGGGCGGGGCTTTTGCGGGGTATTCCAATTCCGCGGTATGCAAGCTCGATTTATCCGCGCTTGAAATAAGCGAAGTGCTCTCTTCCGAAAAATTCAGTTACATAAAGCCGATACTTTACGGTGGCAAGCTTTACGCAATAAAAGCCCCCGCAAAGGAAAAGGGCGCAAACCCGCTTATTGAAATTGCGCTCATTCCTTTCCGCATAGTTCAGGCGATAGTAAACTTCATAAACGTGTTTGTGACGGCGTTTACGGGCAAAAGCCTCGCTTCGGGCGGCAACAACCCCGCGAAGGGCAGAAATTACGACAGCCGAAAGGAATACGTCAAGGGCAATCTTATCAACGCCGACAAGGAAATTAAGAAAAACCGTAAAAAGGAAAAGGGGGATTACGGTTTTATACCGCTTTCCTGGCAGCTTATAGAAGCCGACAGCGGAAAAGTAATAAAAAGCGGCGTCGGCGACTACGATATATTGAGCGACGGTACGTTTATCGTAACAAACGGAAGGAGAATATTCGCCGTAAAGGACGGTAAAAGCAAAAAGCTGTGCGATACGGAAAAATGTTTAAGGGTAACCGCCCTGCACCGCTCGGGCAAAAAAACCGATTTGTTCGAGTTCTGATTCACAAAAATCGGTGCAAGCGTTTTAAACTTTGCTGCGGCAACGTAAATTATTTTATATTATATAAGGAGAAAAATGTATGCCTTTTATCGATTGTAAAATTTCCCGCAAGCTGACCGAAGAAGAAAAAGAGCTTTTGAAAACCGAACTCGGTAAAGCCGTGAGTATCCTGCGCAAGTCGGAGGGATATCTTATGGTCGGCATCGACGACGGGTACGACCTGTATATGGCGGGCAGCAAGCTTACCCACGGCGCGTACGTAAGCGTCAGCCTTTTCGGCTCGGCGGCTTCAAACGCGTTCGAAAAAATGACGGCGGCGGTATGCGATATCCTCGAAAACAACCTTGCAATACCCGCTTCGTCGGTATACGTGACCTATCACCCCGTCGACGACTGGGGTTGGAACGGAGAAAATTTTTGACAAACTCACGGAAACTTTGTTGCACAAATTTTTCGTGAAAGTAAGGTTAAATTTTAAAGGAGTAATATACAAATGATGCACAAGGATTGCGAGCGGATTATGCTCACGGAAGAACAGTTAAGGACCCGCGTAAAGGAAATCGCGCAGGAGGTCGACGAAAGATATCAGGGTAAACGCCCGCTGGTAGTCGGTATATTAAAGGGCAGTATAATTTTTTATTCCGACTTTATCCGTCACCTTACCTGCCCCGTCGAGCTCGATTTTATGGCGGTATCGTCGTACGGCTCGGGCTCGGTTTCTTCGGGTAAGCTGAAAATTAAAAAAGATTTGGACAGAGACGTAAAGGGCAGGGACGTTATCGTCGTCGAGGACATTATCGACAGCGGCTTTACGCTTGCAAACTTAAAAGCGCTGTTGCTGGAGCGCGGCGCGGCGTCCGTCATTATAGTTACGCTTTTGAATAAAGTCGAACGCCGCGAATACGACATAGCGCCCGACTACAACTGCTTCGATATCGAAAATGAATTCGTTATCGGCTACGGGCTCGACTACAACGAAATGTACCGCTCGCTGCCGTATATAGGCATATTGAAAAGAAGTGTTTATGAGAAATAACTGCTTCCGAACTTCCTCGGTGAATAAAAAGTTTATTACGACCCATACTTTTTTTTAAGGAGAAAAGTATGGTAATCGCTAATATAATCAGTTACATTCTTGTTTTACTCGGCGCGGTGAATTGGGGGCTTTTCGGGATATTCGATTTCAACCTCGTAAGCTGGATATTTCAGGGACCGCGTACGGCGGGTTCCATTATCGTCTACGTGCTCATAACGCTCGCGGCGGTATGGCTCATCATTTCGCCCATTATTTCCGGTCACGGTTTAAGGCTTAAAATGAAGGAAGAGCAGGTTGAAAAAACTGCCGAATGAACAAAAGACGCGCTGAAAATTGCGCGTCTTTTTACATTATTATGTTATCGTTTAATTGCAAAATGAAAATTTGTATGTTATAATTATACAAACAGTGGGTTATTCTGCTCTTTTTGTATTAAAACAAGTAGAAAACAAGTAAATTTTTGTGAAAAATTGAAAATAATTTGCGTTGCCGCCCAAAACCGCGCTTTTGGGCAGGCATCTCGGCGGCGGTAGGGATAACCGCCGCCTCGGGCACCGCAAACGCCTCTTATGCGTTTGCTCCTCTCCGCCTTGCAAAACAGCGGGTATCCACTGTTTTGAGAAATTAAGGCTCGTCCCAATTTGTCGATACCTCGACCTCGGCGAGGTGAATTTGCGCAAATTATATGATATGTTTGCCCTTGTAATTGCGCAAAGAGGACGAGAAGTCCTGAAATCACTAAAATTTACTTCGCAGAATAGAAGTAAATTTTAGTGAGAAAGTTATATGTCAAAATGGGTTACCGTTTGGGGCAACGCCACTTCGGTTGCGGACCGTCGCCCCGAAACGTATGCAAAAGATATTTCTTTGCGCTATCCCGTAAAGTGCGCGTTCGGCGGCGATAAGGTAAGGCTGCATTTTTCCAACTTCTGCGGTACCGAGCCCGTAACGCTGACGCGCGTTACAATCGCGCCGTCGGTATCCGACAGGGAAATCGATTTGAAGGACGCGGCGCTCGTCACGTTTTCGGGCTGCGAGAGCGTAACGATAGGCGCGGGCGAAGAAATATTTTCCGACGAAATCAGTTTCCGCGTCAAGCCGCAGGGCACTGTTTCCGTAAGCATTTACCTTGCGGGGTTCACGCTTATGCGTTCGGCGGTGGTGATAACCGGTCCGCTGTCAAAAGGCTTCTTTTCGCTCGGCGACGTTACGGCGCAAAGCGTTTTGCCCCTCAACTCGACGCGCACGACGAGCACGTTCTATTTCCTTACGGGCATCGACGTGTTCACCGACGATAATAACCGCTGCGTCATTTGCTACGGCGACTCGATAACCGCGCAAAGCTGGCCCGATTACCTTTCCATAAAATGCATGTCCGACGCGTACAACCGCACCGCGGTGATAAGGCGCGCGGCGAGCGGCACGCGCGTTTTGAGGCAGTACGACTGTATCACGTACGAAAGCTACGGGCTTTGCGGTAAAAACCGTTTCGAGCGGGAAATTTCAACCGTGAGCGGCGCGGATACCGTAATAATTCAGCAGGGAATAAACGATATTATCCACCCCGTCGGCACGGAGGTCAACCCTTTCCGACCGATGTCAGACCTTCCCACCGTGGAGGAGCTGGAAGAGGGGTTTAAGTATTACATAGCTTTGGCTAAAAAGTATAATCTGAAAGTATTTTTGGGCACGCTTCTGCCCATTTACGGATGGCGCACGTACGCGCCTTTCCGCGAGGAAATGAAAAACGCATTCAACGACTGGTTACGCGCATACGACGGCGCGGACGGGTGTATCGACTTCGATAAAGCCCTCCGCTCCGAAGGTGACAAAGCGTCGTTCGCCGAAAACTTCGACAGCGGCGACCATCTTCACCCGAGCGAAAGCGCGTACAAGGCGATGGCGGAAATTGCATTCGGGAGTTTACGAAAGTGAGAGTGGCGATATACGGCGCCGGCGCTATGGGCACGATACTCGGCGCGTACATAGCGGCAAGCGGCAGGCAGATAGATTTGATAACGAGCAACGTCAAACACGTCGAAGCAATAAAACAGCACGGCGCGCAGGTTCTGGGCAACGCGAATTTTACGGTAAGGGTAAACGCGCTTACGCCCGACGAAATGACGGGGTGTTACGATATAATTTTCCTTATGACGAAACAGCGTGAAAATCATAAAATTCTGACCACGCTCAAAGATTTCCTTGCGGAGGACGGGGTAATCTGCACGTTGCAGAACGGGCTGCCCGAGCCGTCGGTTATAGAGGCGGTCGGGTCTAAGCGCTGCTTAGGCTGCGCCGTCGGCTGGGGCGCGAGCTATATCGGCGACGGCGCTTCCGAGCTGACCTCCAAAAAGGACAAAATGACCTTTGCGCTCGGCTCTATGCACGGCAACAACCCGTGGACGGAAACCGTTAAGGAATACCTCGAATGCGCGGGGCACGTAACGGTGGAGCCGAATTTCTTCGGGGCGAGGTGGGCTAAGCTCGTAATGAACTCCGCGTTTTCGCCGCTGTCCGCGGTGACGGGGCTTACTTTCGGGCAGGTCGGCGCAAAGTACCCCTCGCGCAGGCTCGCGCTGGCGCTTTTAAACGAAGCCTTCGACGTCGCCGAAAAATGCGGCGTGGAAATAAGCCCGATACAGGGGCACGATATCGTAAGTCTGTACAGGTGCAAGGGCGGCTTCAAAAAATTCGTCGCTATGCGGCTCGTTCCGCTTGCAATGAAAAATCATAAAAAAATCACGTCCGGTATGTATTTCGATTTAAAGGCGGGCAAGAAGTGCGACGTGGATTTCGTAAACGGGGTAATACAGCGGCTGGGCAACAAGTTCGGCGTGGATACTCCCTTGAATGACGCCGTAATAGAAATGGCGCACGAAATCGAGCGCGGCGAACGGAAAATCAGCCTTGCGAATGCGAAAGAGCTGGATAAAATTTATAAAAAAAGGTAGGCTATGCAGGATATTTATTACCCGTCGAAGGACGGAATCACCACAATTCACGCATGTATATGGAAGCCCGAGGGCGAAATCAAGGGGGTTGTGCAGATTATTCACGGTATGTGCGAGTATGCCGCAAGGTATTCGCCTTTTGCGGAGTTTCTGACGGAGCACGGCTTCCTCGTATGCGCGGAGGACCATCTGGGTCACGGGCAATCGGTAAAGGATAAAACACTTTTAGGCTATTTCAATAAAGAGCGCAGTACGGATACCGTCATAGAGGATATCCGTGCGTTACAGTTAAAGGTGAAAGATGCGGCGGGCGATAAGCCCTATTTCGTAATGGGTCACAGCATGGGCTCGTTTTTCTGCCGCAAATACATTTCGGTTTACGGCAATGATTTAAGCGGCGCGGTAATAATGGGCACGGGCTTCAAAGACGGGCTGACTCTCGGCAGCGCGCTGTTTCTCGTAAGGCTTAACGCGCTTTTCTGCGGATGGAAGAACAGAAGCCGCGTAATAAAAAAGCTTGCTTTCGGCGGGTACAATAAGAGGTTTTCGCCCGCGCGCACCGAAAGCGACTGGCTTTCCGCCGATACGGTCAACGTTGATAACTATATCGCGGACGAGCAATGCAACTTTTCGTTTACGAACAACGGTTACGCGATACTTTTCGGAATAATCAGACAGGCATGTTCGAATAAGGTTATTTCCGCCGTGCCGAAAAATTTACCCGTATACTTCGTCGCGGGCAAGGACGACCCCGTCGGTGATTACGGCAAGGGAGTAGTTAAGGCGAAGCAAAAATTTGAAAAGGCGGGCGTCAAGGACGTTAGCATTACCCTTTACGAAGGCGCGCGCCACGAAATTTTAAACGATACCTGCAAGCGGCAGGTAATGGACGACTTGCTTAACTTTTTCGAAAAGAATATGTAACCTCATCAGTCACTCGCGCTTGCTCGTGACAGCTTCCCCAAAGGGGAAGCCCGACGCTAATGCAGCCTTCCCCACAGGGGAAGGTGTCCGCGCCGTGCAGGCGCGGACTGATGAGGAGAGATACGAAAGCATTTAATATATTGAATAATTATGATTGACAAATGGGAAGTACAGATACCCGAGCTTTCGGGCGATAAAAAGCGTTGGGCTTACGTCTATTTGCCCGACGATTACGATTTCGACGAGGACAGGCGTTATCCCGTAATGTATATGTTCGACGGGCACAATCTGTTTTCGGACGACGAGGCGACCTTCGGCAGAAGCTGGCGGCTCGCCGATTATCTCGATAAAAACAACGTTCCGCTTATAATCGCGGCGGTTGAGTGCAACCACGAGGGCAACAGACGGCTGTCCGAATATTCCCCCGTGAATTTCACCTTTAAAAACGGCGAAAAAATCCGCGGAGCGGGCAAAAAATATATGGACTGGCTTACGGGGACGTTCAAGCCGTACATAGATAAAAATCTGCGTACCCTGCCCGACAGAGAAAATACGGCGATAGGCGGCAGTTCGATGGGCGGGCTTATGACGCTGTACGCGCTGGCAAAATACAACAAATATTTTTCGCGCGGGGCGGCGCTTTCGCCCAGCCTCTGGGCTTGCGGCGGCGTGCCTAAATTTTTAAATAACGCAACAATAAAAAACGGCAGCATAATATATATGGATTATGGCAGTAAAGAATTCAAAAACCACGACGGACAGAAAAATGTGTTTGCGCAAACGTCCGCGCTTTTAATAGAAGAGGGCGTTGCTGTCACCGCAAGGGTTGTACCCGACGGCACTCATTCGGAAGCCAGCTGGGAAAAGCAAATTCCATTGTTTTTAGAAGTGCTTTTCGGGCAGTAACGGCTTATTGCGCGCGCATCATTCAAAATGACAATAAGGAGATTTTGTATGAAAAATTTTATTTTTATTTCACCGAACTTCCCCGAAAACTACTGGAAGTTCTGCAAACAGTTACAGTATAACGGTTTTAACGTGCTGTGCATAGGCGATTGCCCTTACGAACAGCTTAAAGACGAGGTCTGGGGCTCGCTTAAAGAGTACTACTGGGTGCGCAGCCTCGAAAACTACGACGAGGTTTACCGCGCCGTCGCTTTCTTTATTTTCAAGTACGGCAAAATCGATTTCCTCGAAAGCAACAACGAGTACTGGTTGGAGCGCGACGCAATGCTGCGCACGGCTTTCAACATAAAGTCGGGCTTTATGCAAAAGGATATCAAAAAAATCAAATTCAAGTCGCAGATGAAGAAGTATTACGCAAAGGCGGGCGTAAAAACGGCAAGATACTGCCTCGTCAAAACGCTTTCGGGCTGCAAAAAATTCATTGACGAAGTGGGCTACCCCGTAATCGTCAAGCCCGACAATGGGGTCGGCGCGAACGACACGCGCAAAATTGCGAACGATAAACAGCTTGAAAAATTCTTCGAAGAAAAGCAACCCGTGCAGTACATAATGGAGGAGTTCATTTTCGGCGAAGTAAACTCGTACGACGCGATAATAGACGGCGAGGGCAAACCCGTTTTCGAAACGGGCAACGTGACGCCATGCTCGCTTATGGACGTAGTCAACGAAAACGGCGACAGCATGTTCTATATCGCAAATCAGCTTTCGGAGGACGTGCGCAAAGCGGGGCGCGATACGGCTAAGGCGTTCGGGGTTAAAAACCGCTTCATACATTTTGAGTTTTTCCGCCTTACCCGCAACCAGCCCATAGGCAAAAAGGGCGAGGTCGTCGCGCTCGAAGTGAATATGCGCCCGAGCGGCGGCATTTCGCCCGATATGATGAACTACGCGAACAGTATCGACGTGTATAAAATCTGGGCGGACATTATGGCTTTCGGTCAGACCGAGCTTACCTGCGGCGAAAAATTTTTCTGCGCGTTTGCGGGCAGGCGCGACGAAAAGGTGTATTACTATTCCGAGCAGGAAATTTTGGGTAAGTACGCCCAAAACATGCGCATAGTGGATAAGGTGCCTTACGCTTTAAGCGGCGCGATGGGCAACAGAATGTTCGTCGCCGTATTCAAAACTAAGGAAGCCCTCGACGAATTTTATTCCGAAATCTTTAAAACCATAAGCTGAATTATGTTTAACGTAAATGAAATGCAGTGGACTCGTCTGCCCGAAAAATACGATATAACTGCGGATAAAATAGTTATAATAACAAAGCCGAATACAGATTTGTGGCAGAGAACTTATTACGGTTTTTGCAACGACAACGCGCCCGTATTGCAGGCGGAAACGGAAGAGCAATATTTTTCGTTTACCGTCAGAACACAGTTTAAAAGTAAAAGGCGGTTCGACCAGTGCGGGGTGGTAATCTACCTTGACGGCGAAAACTGGCTGAAAGCTTCCTGCGAGTACGAAAACGAAAAATTTCAGCGTCTGGGCAGCGTAGTTACGAACGGCGGTTTTTCCGATTGGGCTACTACCGATATCGGCGCCGACGTGAATACTGTATGGTACAGACTGAGCAGACGGCAATCCGATTATTGCGTGGAGTGTTCGTTTGACGGCGAAAATTACAAGCAGATGCGCATATGCCACTTGCAGGCAGGCGCGGGAAAGATAAAATTCGGTATTTACGCCTGTTCGCCCGAGCAGTCGTCATTTGAGGCGGTGTTTACGGAAATGCGGTTTACCGAGTGCAAATGGAAAAAACACGAATAATTATCCGCGGCG
>DOCD01000122.1:0-254 GCA_003503945.1 Clostridiales bacterium
TTTAAATAAATTAAACCAGTTCGATAATTGCTTCTTCGGCGCCGTCGCCAAGACGCTTGCCAAGGGCGTAAATGCGGGTATAACCGCCGCCCTGACCGAGTTCTTCGGCACGCTGCGCGTATTTGGGCGCGATTTCGTTGAAGAGCTTTTCCATTAAGGGGTGCTTAACGTCCGCGGTTCTCTTTTTGAAATCCGATTTCTTTTCCGCAAAGGGTTTAACTTCCTGCAAGTCGCGGAGCTTACCCATAAGCGCG
>DOCD01000122.1:526-984 GCA_003503945.1 Clostridiales bacterium
CGGAGCTTACCCATAAGCGCGCGGCGGACCGCAAGCTTTTTAGCGCTGTCCTTTACGCTCTTTTCGGTAACTTCCTTACCCTTTTCGTTCTTCTTTACAACGGTTACTTCTTCGTTGTCGTCGTAAACGGAAATTGCCTTGGTTATTATCTTTTCAACGTAGGGCTGAAGCTCTTTCGCCTTTGCCTTGGTCGTGGTTATTTTTCCGTACCAGAGGAGTTCGGAAGCCTGATTTCTTAAAAGCGCTTCTCTCTGTTCCGCTGTTCTTCCCAATTTGCCGGGCATAATTTAGTCCTCCTTGTTTGAAAGTGAAAGTCCGTAAGATTGAAGCTTTAAGATTACTTCGTCAAGGGACTTTCTGCCAAGGTTTCTTACCTTTAACATTTCGTCCTCTGTTTTACGGGTTAAATCTTCCACGGTATGAATGTTTGCGCGCTTTAAGCAGTTGTAGGAACGGAC
>DOCD01000122.1:1288-17171 GCA_003503945.1 Clostridiales bacterium
CTTTAAGCAGTTGTAGGAACGGACGGAAAGGTCCATATCCTCGATTGCCATAGCGAGTATTTTTGCCTGTTTGTCGTCTTCGTTTTTAACGAGAATGTCCATATCCTTAATCGATTCGGACAAATCGACGAAGAGCGAAATGTGGTCCTGCATGATTTTCGCCGCGAGCGAAACGATTTCCTTTGCGCTGAACGCGCCGTTCGTCCAGATTTCGAGCGTGAGCTTGTCGTAGTCGGTATTCTGACCTACGCGGGTGTTTTCAACCGAGTAGTTAACCTTTTTGACGGGCGTGTAAATCGAGTCGATGGGGATATAATCGATAAGCTCGGTCCTCGTGTGGTCGGCGCCTTTGTAGCCCCTGCCGCGGCCGATTGTTATTTCCATATCGATTTTGCCGCCCTCGTCGACGGTGCATATGTGCTGGTCGCCGTTGATTATTTCGATTTCGGCGTCCTCGGTTATATCGCTCGCCCTGACCTCGCAAGGGCCCTCTTTGTAGAGGTGAACGACCTTAACGTAATCTTTATCGGTTATTTTCGTCTTGATTGCAAGCGTTTTGAGGTTGAGGATTATCTCGGTTACGTCCTCTTTGACGCCCGCCACGGCGGAAAACTCGTGTTTGACGCTTCCGTCAAGAAATCTTATTCCCTGTGCAGCCGCTCCGGGGAGCGCGGATAACAGTATTCTTCTAAGGCAGTTGCCTATTGTAAGACCGAAGCCCTTTTCAAGCGGTTCTACGACGACCTTCGCGTACGACTGGTCCTCGCTTTCTTCCACTTCGATTTTGGGCATATCCATTTCGATCATTTTGCTACCTCCTGATTGATATTATTACTTGGAGTACAATTCGACAATCATATGTTCGGCAATCTGGCTGTCGATATCGTCTCTTGCGGGAAGCGATATAATTTTACCCTCTAATTTTTCGGGGCTGAATTCAAGCCATTTGGGCATAACGCCCGCCTTTGACGCCTTCAACGCTTCGAAGAATTTGTTGGAAGTTTTGCTTTCTTTAACGGTTATAACGTCGCCCGTCTTTACGATAAACGAAGGAATGTTGACCTTTTTACCGTTTACGAGGAAATGACCGTGGTTTACAAGCTGCCTTGCCTGAGAACGGCTGGCGCCGATACCCATACGGAAAATTACGTTGTCGAGCCTTCTTTCGAGCAACGAAAGCATATTTTCACCGGTGATGCCCTTCATTCTGTCCGCTTTTTCGTAATATGCGCGGAACTGACCTTCCTGCACGCCGTAAATACGCTTAACCTTCTGCTTTTCGCGAAGCTGCTGACCGTATTCGGAAACCTTTTTCCTGCCCGCGCCGTGTACGCCGGGAGGAGTGGGTCTCTTTTCGAACGGGCACTTGCCCGTGTAACATTTATCGCCCTTTAAAAACAGCTTTCCGCCCTCTCTTCTGCAAAGACGGCATTTTGCTTCTCTGTAAGTTGCCATATCTCTTTTCTACCTCCGATTATACTCTGCGGCGCTTGGGCGGTCTGCAACCGTTGTGGGGTACGGGTGAAACGTCGGAAATAAGCGTTATTTCAACGTCGCACGCACCTATCGCCCTTATAGCCGATTCTCTGCCCGCGCCGGGGCCCTTGACGTAAACCTCTACCGAGCGAAGCCCGTGCTCCTTCGCCGCTTTTACCGCGGTTTCGGTTGCCATCTGCGCCGCGAACGGCGTGCCCTTCCTCGAACCTTTGAAGTTGAGGCTGCCCGCGCTCGACCAGGAAATTACGTTGCCCTGCGCGTCGGTTACCGTGACAAGGGTATTGTTAAAGGTGGACTGAATGTGTACCTGACCTTTGTCAACCTTTTTAAGCTCTCTGCGTTTTCTCGAAACGACTTGCTTTTTGTTGTTAGTCGCTGCCATATTCTACCTCCTTACTTTGCTCCCTTCTTCTTCGCAACCGTACGGCGGGGACCTTTTCTCGTCCTCGCGTTGGTTTTGGTGGACTGTCCGCGTACGGGCAGACCCTTTCTGTGACGGATACCGCGATAGCATCCGATTTCCATTAATCTCTTGATGTTGAGCGAAACTTCGCTGCGAAGCTCGCCTTCGACCCTGTAATTGTGGTCGATATATTCTCTCAGTTTGGATACGGTGGTTTCGTCCAGGTCCTTAACTCTCGTATCGGGGTCAATGCCCGTCGCCGCGAGTATTTTCTGGGAAGTTTTCAAACCGATACCGTAGATATAGGTGAGCCCTATTTCTATCCTCTTTTCTCTGGGTAAATCTACACCGGCAATACGTGCCATACGATTTAATTCCTCCGTTAAATTTTTAAATGTGTATTTTTTGTATGTGAACCGAAACATACCCGCCGCCCGAAAATTTGGAATGAGGCGGAAAGCACGTTTGGATATTTTTTAGCTTTAAGCTGTCTAATTTATAATAGGCGTAAAACGCGGAGAAGCGAGCAAGACAAGGCGCGTGCGGATTTGCCGAAGGGCGCGTACAGCGAAGTACGCAACCGAGACAAAACGCAAACGCAACAAAGTATTGCGAAGCTTATACGCGTTTTAAATTAGCCCTGACGCTGTTTATGGTTCTTGTTCTTCGAACAAATTACCATTACTTTGCCGTTTCTTTTGATTACTTTGCATTTATCGCACATAGGCTTTACGGAAGGTCTAACTTTCATAATAATCTCCTTGCACGCAAATATTTTTCCTTTAATATTTGGCGTGATTTTTATTTTTGCCGCAAATAAGCGTGTTTTAGTTTTTACTGCGCCAGACAATGCGCCCCTTAGTCAAATCGTAAGGGCTCATTTCGAGTTTCACGTTGTCGCCCTCGATTATGCGGATATAGTTCATACGAAGCTTACCCGAAATATAGGCGGTTATAACGTAGCCGTTTGACAGCTTTACTTTGAAATTTGCGTTGGGCAGACATTCGATAACCTTGCCCTCCGCTTCGATTACGTCGTTTTTTGACATAAAACTCCTTGATAACGCACGTTATTGTTTATTTTCTTCCTGCGGCGGATAGTTGTAGACTTTCAGCATGGAATATACCTCCGAGTCGAAAACCTTGCTTCCGTCGGCAAGTTTTGCGGCAATGGTTTCAGCCTTTTCGGGCAAAAGCCGCAAATGCTTTAAATTTTTCTTTTTGGGGTTGGCAAACTTTTTAAAGTTGCCGTCGACAACGCCTACGGCGTTATCGGGATATATACGGTAAATCAGATAATATCTGCCTTTATCTCTGCCCTGTGTACTCTGACAAAGTCCGCCGATTTCGGGAGTTTTAACTTTCATAGAACCTCTTTCGCTCATTTTATAAGGTTAGAATCTCCACTCCGTCTTCTTTTATAAGTACGGTGTTTTCGTAGTGCGCCGCGGGTTTTTTATCCGCAGTGGTGACCGTCCAGCCGTCGGCGCGGTTGAAGTTGACCTTGAAGGTACCCATATTAATCATAGGTTCGATACAAATGGTCATACCCGCTTTCAGCCTCATGCCCGTGCCCTTTCTGCCGTAGTTGGGAACGGACGGGTCCTCGTGCATTTCCCTGCCGATGCCGTGCCCCGTAAGCGCGCGCACCACCGAATAGCCGTTTGTCTCCGCGTGGGTCTGCACCTTGTAGCCTATATCGTACAGCGGAACGCCCGCCTGCAAGCCCTCGATTGCCTTGAAAAAGCACTCTTCGGTGACTTTTACGAGCCGCTTTTTCTCTTCCGACACGTTTCCGATTAAAAACGTGCGGCAGGCGTCGCCGTGAAAGCCATTCTTTTCCGCAGTGATGTCAACGCTTACGATATCGCCGTCCAGAAGCACCCTGTCGCCGGGGACGCCGTGAACGACCACTTCGTTTACCGACACGCAGGAGCTTGCGGGATAACCCTCGTAACCCAGCTCCGACGGGTAAGCCCCGCAGGAGGTTATGTATCTGTAAACGAGTTCGTCCACTTCCTTCGTGGTCATACCCGCGCGGATATTTTTACCGACGAATTCAAGCGTTTCCTTTACGATACGGCAGCTTTCGCGCATAAGCGCGATTTCTTGCTCGTTTTTAACCGTTATCATTAATCGAGTTTATCCAGAACTTCGCAGACCGCTTCGAATACTTCGTCGGGAGTTTTCGTCCCGCAGACTACGGTCGCAAGTTTATTCTGAGCTGCATAATAGGCGATGAGCGGCGCGGTCATGACGTTGTAGGTGTCGAGCCTTGCCTTGACCGTTTCGGGGTTATCGTCCTCGCGCTGATACAGCTCGCCGCCGCACTTTGCGCAGGTCGTCTTTCCGCCGAGCGTCGACACGTGGTAGCTTTCGCCGCACGCGCAGACCCGTCTGCCGCAGATTCTGTCCATAATGAGCGCGGTGTCGACCTCGAAATTGAGGCACAAATCTATATCCGCGAACTTAGACAGCTCTTCCGCCTGATAGAGACTGCGGGGGAACCCGTCGAGAAGATAACCCGCCTTGACGTCGTCCTTTTCGAGCCTGTCCTTTACTATATCGCAGGTAAGCGAATCGGGGACGAGCTTGCCCGCGTCGATATACGACTTTGCGAGTTTGCCTATTTCCGTGCCGCCCTTAATGTTGGCGCGGAAAATATCGCCCGTGGAAATATGAATAACGCCGTATTTTTCGGCTATTCTCGTTGCCTGCGTCCCTTTTCCTGCGCCCGGAGCGCCGAGTAAAATTAATTTCATAAAATTTCCTCACAAATTTCTCGCAAAAGTGTTGCTGCGAAATTTCGTGATTTGAGGGCGCTGCCCTCTTTGCGCAAGGCTGCGGCTCTCAAATCTTTTACTTGCGCAAATTCACCCGCCGAGGTTGCGTAGCAACAAATTGGGTTGCACTGCGCAAAAGCGTGGTTTTGCTTGTGCCGTTTATTATTTTGAACTCACAAATTTCTCGCAAAAGCGTTGCTGCTTTCAAAATTTATGCCGAAAAATCGCAAGCGCGGATTCATTTCGCGCGTTAAGCGATTTTACGACCTATTAAAACATCACGGAAAATATTCGTTGTACGAATATTTTCGTGAGCTTATTTCAGGAAGCCCTTATAATTTTTCATCATCAGCTGCGATTCAAGCTGCTTATCGAGTTCGAGCGCAACCGAAACGACGATGAGGATACCCGTTGTAGAGAATACCGACAGAAGCGCCGTATCCGAAGCGAGGTTGAGCCCCGTAACTATCATAGAGAGTATCGAGGGGATAAACGCAACCAGCGAAAGATAAATCGCGCCGAAAAGGGTAATCCTGTTGGATATCTTTTTAAGATAATCCGCAGTGGGCTTGCCGGGGCGAATACCCTGAATAAAGCCGCCGTTCTGCTGAATGGTTTTGGATACGTCCTCGGGGTTGAACTGCATCGACTGATAGAAGAACGCAAAAGCGAAAATGAGAAGACACAGCGTAACCATATATATGAGCTGACCGTACCAGTAAGGGGAAGCGCCCGAGAACCAGTTGGTAATGCCCGTCGCCGCGCCCGAATTCGGCCAGAAAAGACTTATAATCATCTGGGGGAAGGATATAAGCGCGAACGCGAAAATCAAAGGCATAACGCCCGAGCCGGCTATTCGCATGGGAATGTTCGACGACTGACCGCCGTACATTCTTCTGCCCTTAACCTGCTTTGCGTACTGGACGGGGATTCTCCTTTCGGACAGGTCGACCGCAACGATAGCGGTGAATTCGAGCACCGTAAGTATCGAGAAGCCCAAAAGCTCCCACAGTACTTCGGGCTTACCCGAGAATACGTCTACGAATTTGGCAACTATCGTAAGGCCTGCGGTGGATATAATGCCTATAAAGATAATAAGCGATATACCGTTGGAAATACCGTATTCGGTAATTCTTTCGCCCAGCCACATAACGAGCATCGCGCCCGCCGTATATACGACCGTGAGGAAGATACCCGCTATCCAGAGCGCAGCCGTCTCGCTGATGTAAAGTCCGCCGAAAAGCACGGTCTTTATCGAGTCGCTCTGCACGCCGAAGTTTACGACGATACCTACCGCTTGCGCGATTGCAAGGGCGATAGTTACGTAACGGGTTATCTGCGCGATTTTCTTTCTGCCGTCCTCACCCTGCTTTGAAAGTCTTTCCAACGCGGGGATACCGACGGTTAAAAGCTGAATAATAATCGACGCATTGATATAAGGGCTGATACCCAGCGCAAACAGCGTGGCGTTCGCAAGCGAGCCGCCCGTTATGCTCGATAAAATCCCGAGAAAGCTGTTGCTTTCTATTTCCGTCTTGAAAGTAGAAACGGTTATCCCCGGAACGGGAATATAGCAACCGAGTCTGAAAATAAGCAAAAGTCCGAGAGTTATCCAGATTTTTTTCCTTATTTCCTTAACTTTAAAACAGTTTTTTATTGTTTCAAACATGTTAAACCCCTAATTTAAGCAGTTTAATAAGCGGTTAAGATACAAGCAAGACAAGGAGCGCGAGCATTTGCAAGGGGAGCTTACAATGAAGTAAGTGACCCGAAGCAATACGAAGCGCGACAACGTATTGCGAAGTATATTAGCCGATTATTTCGCAAGTACCGCCGGCTTTTTCGATGGCAGCCTTAGCGCTTTCCGAAAATTTAGCGGCTTTCACGGTAAGCGCGACTTTGATTTCGCCCGTACCGAGTATCTTTAATCCCGCCGAATTTTTCACTTCCTTCGCGAGGTTGTGCTCGGCAACGTAACCGAAATCTACCACCGTGCCCTTGGGAAGCTTTTCAAGCTGGCTTAAATTGACTATTGTGTATTCTTTTGCCCACTTATTGTGGAATCCGCGTTTGGGTACGCGCCTTGCAAGGGGCATCTGACCGCCCTCGAAGCCGGGACGGACGCCGCCACCCGAACGCGCCCACTGACCTTTATGTCCTTTACAGCTGGTTTTGCCGTGACCGGAACCTATACCTCTGCCGAGTCTTTTAACGCGGGAGGTTGCGCCCTCTGCGGGCGATAATGTATCGACTCTCATTGTTTACTCTCCTACCTTTTCCGTTTTGAGAAGGTATCCGACCTTATTGACCTGACCTAAAACGGCGGGGGTTTCTTCAAAGGTCTTGGATTGTCCTATTTTTTTGAGCCCCAACGCTTCGACGGTTGCTTTTACCGTCTTGACTTCGTTGGACGCGCTTTTAACTAACGTCACCTTTATCATAACTTACCTCCGTTATACAGTCAACTCTTCAACGCTCTTACCGCGCGCAAGCGCCACGTCTTCGGGGGACATAAGTCCGAATAAGCCGTAAACGGCTGCCTTTACGCAGTTTATGGGGTTGGAAGTGCCGTGGGATTTTGTTCTGACGTCCTTTACGCCCGCCGCTTCCATAACCGCACGCACGGGGCCGCCCGCGATAACGCCGGTACCTTCCGACGCGGGCATCATAAGCACGGAGCCTCTGCCGAACACGCCCGTTACGGTGTGAGGAATGGAAGTGCCTTTTAAGCTTACCTTGCGCATATTCTTTTTAGCCTGCGCGGTAGCCTTTTCGATAGCCTCGGGGACTTCCTTGCTCTTGCCCATTCCGTAGCCTACCGAGCCCTTTCCGTCGCCTACGACCACAAGCGCCGCAAAGCGCATGTTCCTGCCGCCTTTAACGGTTTTGGAAACTCTGTTGACCTGGATAAGCTTTTTAACTAAGCCGTCGTCCTCTTGCCTTCTTCTATTATCTCTTCTTGCGGGTCTTTCTTTCTTTTCTTCCATGATAAGCTCCTTAGAAATTCAGTCCGGCTTCTCTTGCGCCGTCCGCTACCGCCTGCACGCGTCCCGTGTAGAGGTAACCGCCCCTGTCGAACACGGCCTCTTTAACGCCCTTTTCAAGCGCTTTTTCCGCCGCCCTTTTGCCTACGATTTTAGCCGCTTCCGTCTTCGTCATATCCTTGATTTCGGCTTTAATTTCCTTTTCCATAGTGGAAGCCGAGCAGAGCGTTACGCCCTTAGTATCGTCGATGAGCTGAACGTAGATGTGGTTAAGGCTTCTGTATACGCTGATACGGGGAGCTTCCGCCGTGCCGTTCACCTTTCTTACGCCGTTTACCTTTTTCCTGACTCTGGCGTGACGGCGCTGCCTTTCTTCGTTTTTATCTATCTTCTTAATCATAATTGATTCTCCTTACAGGCAAAGCCTATTCGGGTTGTCAGCTGCGCAAAAGACAAGGAAAGCACGCATTTTCCGAGGGGAGCGTACAGGGAAGTACGTGACCCGAGAAAAGCAAAGCTTGACGATGTATTTTGCGATAGATGGCAGACCGAAATTACTTCTTGCCCTTGCCTCCCGTCTTTCCTTCCTTCCTCTCGATTACTTCGTCGCTGTAAGCGATGCCGTAACCGTGATAAGGTTCGGGGGTCCTGAGTTTGCGGATATTCGCGGCGGTCTGCCCTACGAGGTTTTTATCGATGCCCGAAACGACTATTTCGTTTACGGACGGGCATTCGAGCTTGACGCCCGCGGGTTCGGGGAAGTCGACGGGGTGAGAAAAGCCGATATTCATTACGACTTTATTGCCCTGCTTTTGAACCTTCCAGCCGACGCCGTTTACTTTAAGCGTCTTTTTGAAGCCTTCGGTTACGCCGACTACCATATTGTGCAGAAGCGCGCGGTACAGCCCGTGCTTCGCGTTTGTGTCGGGCGCGGTGCCCGTCGTAACCACGTGCGCCACGTTGCCTTCGACGTTGATATCTATTTCGCCTGTTATTTGCTGCGTAAGCGTGCCCTTCGCGCCCTTGACGGTTAAAAGCCCGTTTTCGAACGTGACGGTAACGCCTGCGGGAAGCGCTACGGGTAATTTACCTATTCTCGACATATTAAATTACCTCCTTACCAGATATAGCAAAGCACTTCGCCGCCTACGTTTGCGGCCTTTGCCTGCTTATCGGTCATTATACCTTTATTCGTGGAAAGTATCGCGATACCGAGTCCGTCCAAAACCCTGGGCATATTTTCTACGTTTGCATAGTGCCTTAATCCGGGCTTCGAAATTCTTTGAAGTCCGTTGATTACCGAACGCTTTTTGCCGAGGTATTTGAGCGTGAGCACGAGCTTGCCGTTGAAGCCGTCCTCTTCGAGCTTGACGTCGGAAACGAATCCTTCCGCAAGCATTATATCTGCGATTGCCTTCTTCATGTTAGATGAGGGAATCTCAACCGTGTCTTTGTTCACCATTATCGCGTTTCTTATACGCGTGAGCATATCTGCTATAGGATCTGTCATTTTTCGTTACCTCCGTCTTACCAACTCGATTTCCTGACGCCGGGAATTTGTCCCTTGTAAGCAAGGTTTCTGAAACAGATACGGCAAACTCCGTACTTTCTGAGAACGGCGTGAGGTCTGCCGCAAATCGAGCATCTCGTATACGCCCTCGTGGAGTATTTGGCAGGCTTCTGCTGCTTGTTTATCATTGCTTTCTTTGCCATAATTTCTTTCTCCTTACTTCTTGAAGGGCATACCCATCGCCCTTAAAAGCTCTCTGGCTTCTTCATCCGTTTTAGCGGTGGTAACGAAGCAGATATCCATACCTCTTATCTTCTCTACCTGATCGTACTGGATTTCGGGGAAGATAAGCTGTTCCTTGACGCCCATACAGTAATTCCCTTTGCCGTCGAAGCTGTCTGCGGGAACGCCGCGGAAGTCGCGGACGCGGGGAAGCGCTATCGAAACGAATTTATCGAAGAAATCGTTCATCATCTGTCCGCGGAGCGTAACTTTGAGCCCTATGGGCATGCCCTCGCGCACCTTGAAGTTTGCGACCGATTTTTTAGCCTTGCAAAGTATGGGCTGCTGACCGGAGATAATCTTCATTTCGTTCTGCGCCATCTGAATGGATTTCGCATTGTCTTTTATGTCGCCTAAACCCGAGCTTAAAACTATTTTGACAAGTTTGGGAACCTGCATCGGGTTTTTGTAACCGAACTTTTTGGTAAGCGCGGGCGCGACTTCTTTGTCGTACATTTCAGCTATTCTCGATTTATATACTTTTTCAGCCATAACGCCCCTCCTTACTCTTCGCTATTTCCGTTCGCGGGTTCCGCAACGGTTTCGGCTTCCTCTTTCTTGGCGCGTTTCCTTACGCGCTTTTTGGGAGCTTCTTCTTTCTTCTTCGCGTTCTTGACCTTGCCTGCGAACGCCTTATCGAGCACCGCGCCGCACTTGGGGCATACTCTGTGCTTGATTTTGCCTTCGAAATTCATCTTGACGCGGATTGCCTTATCGCACGAAGGGCAAACGACCATTACGTTGGATACGTCGATAGGACCTTCCGTTTCGACTATTTTGGAAACTTCGTTGGCCTTTCTCGCTTTCTTTGCCTTTTTGCGAATATTCACGCCCTCGACCACTACCGTCGAGTTCTTCGGGGAGGTCGCTATAACCTTGCCCTTTTTGCCCGCATATTTTCCGGTGATAACCACTACGTTATCGTTTAATTTTACGTTCATTGCCTATATTCCTCCGATTACAGCACTTCGGGTGCGAGAGAGATAATCTTCATATAGTTCTTTTCTCTCAGTTCTCTTGCAATCGGTCCGAAGATACGCGTTCCGCGGGGCTCCTGGTTGTTACCGATTATTACGGCGGCGTTGTCGTCAAACCTGATGTACGTGCCGTCGTCGCGTCTTATACCTTTGCTGGTGCGCACGATTACCGCTTTTACCACTTCGCCCTTCTTGACGGCGCCGCCGGGGTTAGCCGTCTTGACGGAGCATACGATAACGTCGCCGATGTTCGCGGTCTTTCTGAACGAGCCGCCGAGCACCTTTATACACATAAGCTCTTTCGCGCCGCTGTTGTCCGCGGCTTTGAGCCTTGTTTCCTGTTGTATCATAAATTTACTCCTTTAAATTTGTACTTACAACTTATTTGTTTTGCAGAGGATTGCGCCGCGCCCACATAAGCGAGGTTGAGTGCCCCGCTCTACATTGAACGAATTGCCGCAATCATGCCATATAATTGTTTGGTTTCAATAAAATTCAGAGATACGAGCAATGCAAGGCGCGCGAGTATTCTTGAAGGAGCATACACGGAAGTATGTGACTGAAAGAACACGGAGCGCAACACCGCAGTGCGACGTATATATGAATTTTGCAATTACTTAGCCTTTTCGATAATTTCGGCCACGCGCCAGTTCTTATCCTTAGACAATTTTCTGGTTTCGACGATACGTACGGTATCGCCCTCGCCGCATTCGTTGTTTTCGTCGTGCGCCTTGAAGCGGGTAGTTCTCGTAATCGTCTTTTTATAGAGCGGGTGTTTGCGGTTTTCCCTGACTGCGACGACGACCGTCTTGTCCATTTTGTCGGAAACGACTATGCCGACTCTCTCTTTACGAAGATTTCTTTCTTCCACTTTGTGCCTCCTTACGCCTTTAACTGTCTTGCACGGATAACCGTGTTTACGCGCGCGATATCCTTTTTAACGAGGTTTATCGACAGCGGGTTTTCAAGCTGACCGCTTGCGTGGCGGAATCTGAGGTTGAACAGTTCGGTTTTAAGCTCTTTCAGCTTTTTATCGAGTTCTTCGTCGGTTAAATTAACTATTTCCTTAGCCTTCATTAGCTTCACCGCCTTCTGCTTCTTTCTTTACAAACTTGCACTTAATGGGCAGTTTGTGGCTTGCAAGGCGCATTGCTTCCCTTGCAACCTCTTCCGCAACGCCCGCCATTTCGAACATTACTCTGCCGGGTTTGACGATGGCTACCCAGTACTCTACCGAGCCTTTGCCCGAACCCATACGGGATTCGGCGGGGTGCCTTGTGATGGGCTTGTGGGGGAAGATATCTATCCATACCTTGCCGCCGCGCCTTATAAATCTGGTCATCGCGATACGCGCCGCCTCTATCTGGCGGGAGGTTATCCTTGCGGGCTCTTCCGCAACGAGGCCGTACTCGCCGTAAGCGACGGTATTGCCCTTCTGCGCCCTGCCCTTCAGGCTGCCGCGATGCTGCTTTCTTCTTTTTACTCTCTTAGGAATTAACATATTATTCTTCGCCTCCGTCCGCGATCATAAGCTTCTTCGAGCCGGTAAGCACTTCGCCTTTATAAATCCAGCACTTGATACCCAAAACGCCGAAAGTGGTGTGTGCTTCCGCGAAGCCGTAATCGATGTCCGCACGTATGGTCTGAAGGGGAATGGAACCGTCGTGATAGCTTTCGCTGCCCGCGATTTCTCTTCCGTCAAGCCTGCCGCTTACGGTGATTTTGACACCCTTCGCCCCCGTTTTGGAGACCTTTTGAAGCTGCTGTTTGACCGCTCTTCTGTAAGATACGCGCTTTTCAAGCTGCGAAGCTACCGCTTCGGCAACCAGCTGTGCGTCCTGATCGATTTTCTCGACCTTTCTGACGTTGATAATTATCGCCTTGCCCTTGGTAAGCTTTGCAAGGTCTTTCTTGATAACCTCTATTTCGGAACCCGCCTTGCCGATAAGCACGCCGGGACGGCCGGTATAAATGCCTATTTCGACCTTGTTTGCCGCCCTTATTACGGTGATTTTGCTTATTGCCGCGTCATAATACTTCTTTTTGATGAAGGTACGGATTACGTTGTCTTCTTTGAGGTTAGCGCCGAACGCTTTTTTGTCTGCGTACCACTGGGTGTCCCAGGGCTTTATTACGCCGACTCTTAAACCGTGAGGATTAACTTTTTGTCCCATATCTAACTTTCTCCTTAAACCTTCTTCGCGTCGAGTATTACGGTGACGTGGCTCGTTCTCTTCAAAATGGCGTGACCGCGGCCCTTGGAAACGGGCTGCATTCTTTTCAGGTGAGGTCCGCCGTCCGCGAACGCTTCCGCGACGATTAAATCGCCCCTGTCCATTCCGTTGTTATGCTCCGCATTCGCCGCCGCGGAAAGAAGCACCTTCTTTACTTCTTCGCTGCCGCCCTTGTTGCAGTAGGTGAGAATAGCTTCCGCCTCTTCGACCGACTTCCCGCGGATAAGGGCGAGCACCGCCCTTACCTTGTAGGGGGAAAGCCTTAAATACTTTGCCGTTGCGTAAGGACGCTTATCCTTCGTTGCGGCAATTTTTTCAACTTTTTTATTCATATTGCTTGCCATAACTTAAAACTCCTTACTTCTTGGCGGTTTTTGCCGCGTGTCCTTTGAAAGTTCTCGTAGGCGCGAACTCGCCGAGCTTGCAGCCTACCATATCTTCGGTTATATATACGGGCACGTGTTTTCTGCCGTCGTAAACCGCTATCGTGTGTCCTACGAATTGGGGGAATATCGTTGTCGCGCGCGACCAGGTCTTTACGACTTTCTTCTCGCCGGCAGCGTTCATCGCCTCTATCCTTGCCATAAGTCTTTCTTCGGCATAAGGTCCTTTTTTAACGCTTCTTGACATTGTTTATTCCTCCTTAATTAATTCTCTTCAAAATGAACTTTGAAGTAGGATTTTTCTTCTTTCTCGTCTTATAGCCGAGCGCAGGCTTGCCCCAAGGGGTCATAGGGCCTGCATGTCCGACGGGGCTCTTGCCTTCGCCGCCGCCGTGAGGGTGGTCGCAAGGGTTCATAACCGCGCCGCGGACGGTGGGTTTGATGCCGAGATATCTCGTCTTGCCGGCTTTGCCGAGGTGAACGATTTCGTGTTCGAGGTTGCCGACCTGCCCTATCGTCGCCTTGCACTTTACGGGTACGAGCCTCATTTCGCCGGAAGGCATTTTCAAGGTCGCGTAAGCGCCCTCTTTTGCCATAATCTGCGCCGAGATACCCGCCGCCCTCGCAATCTGCGCGCCTCTGCCGGGCTGCAACTCGATTGCGTGAACAACCGTACCTACGGGGATATCCGCAAGCGCGAGCGCGTTGCCCGCCTTGATATCCGCATTGCTGCCCGAAAGCACCTTATCGCCTACGCTCAGCCCTACGGGCGCGAGGATGTACCTCTTTTCGCCGTCGGCGTAAACCAGAAGCGCGATGTGCGCCGACCTGTTCGGGTCGTACTGGATGCTCTTTACGGTTGCGGGGATACCGTCCTTATTGCGCTTGAAATCTATAATTCTGTATTTAATTCTGTTGCCGCCGCCGATGTGACGAACGGTGATTTTGCCCTGATTGTTTCTGCCGCCCGATTTGCGCTTATCGTGAAGTAAGCTTCTTTCGGGTTTATCGCCTGAAAGCTCCGTGTACGCGCTTACCGTCATGAAACGGCGCGCGGGGGAGGTGGGTTTATACCTTTTGACTGCCATTTTTATGCCTCCTTACGACAGCGAATCGAAGAACTCAATCGACTTCGAATCGGCTTTGAGCTGAACGATAGCCTTCTTGTAGTCGGGTCTGTAACCTTCGTTTCTGCCCATTCTTTTGAGTTTGCCCTTGCAGTTTACGGTGTTGACGCTCTTTACGTCGACCCCGAACAGTTTTTCAACGGCAAGCTTTATCTGCGTTTTGTTCGCCGACTTCGCAACGATGAACGTGTACTTTTTGTCGGCTATTCCGTCGTAACCCTTTTCCGTGAGGAGGGGTTTCAAGATAATATCTTCGGCTACCATTATTCTCCGTAGACCTCCTCTATTTTCTCTACCGCCGCTTTGGTCAGAACGACCTTTGCGTTTGCAACCACTTCGTACGTGGATATCTGCTGTACGGGAAGCGTGGAAAGCTTCTCAAGGTTAGCCGCAGCGCGGATTACCTTGACGTCGTCGTTATCCATAACCACGACCGCGGTCTTGTCCAGCTTCAACGCTTTCTGGAAGGCGACCATCTCTTTGGTTTTGCCCTCTTTTACCGAAAGACTGTCGATTACCACGAGTTCGCCGTCGGCGACCTTTTTGGAAAGCGCGGACACGAGCGCCGCCGCCTTCGCTTTCTTGTTCATAGCCTTTGAAAAGTCGCGGCTCTTGGGTGCGAACACAACGCCGCCCTTAACCCACTGAGGAGCCCTGATAGAGCCCTGACGCGCGTTGCCCGTGCCTTTCTGCCTCCAGGGCTTTCTGCCGCCGCCCCTTACTTCCGTACGGGTGAGGGTGGATTTCGTGCCCTGTCTTTCATTCGAAAGGCGGGTTACGACCGCCTGATGAATGAGGGGTTCGTTGTACTCCGCGCCGAATACCTTTTCGCTTAAATCCATTGTGCCGGCTTCTTTGCCGTCCATTTTAAATACTTTTATACTAGGCATCTTTCTACTCCTTATTTAACGGTGTCGTTAATGGTAACGACGCTGCCGTTCGCTCCGGGAACAGAGCCTTTTATCAGAAGACAGTTTCTTTCAACGTCGACTTTAACCACTTCGAGGTTCTGAATGGTTACGTTTTCTACGCCGTACTGTCCCGCAAGGTGCTTGTTTTTGAAAACCCTCGAAGGCGAGCTGTTCGCGCCCATTGAACCGGGTTCCCTGTGCACGGGGCCTACGCCGTGGGTTTCTTTAAGCCTGTGCTGATTCCAGCGCTTGATAACGCCGGTGTAGCCGTGGCCTTTGGTGACGCCGTGAACGTCGACTTTGTCGCCCGCCGCAAATACGTCCACCTTGATTTCTTTGCCGACTTCGTAAGAGGAAAGGTCCGCAAGTCTGAATTCCTTCATAACCTTGCAGGGCTTTACGCCCGCTTTTTTGAACTGCCCGAGCTCGGGTTTTGTAAGCGCCTTTTCCTTTGCTTCGTCAAAACCGAGCTTTAACGCGCCGTAGCCGTCCTTTTCCACAGTTTTGATTTGCACTACGGGGCACGGACCCGCCGAAATTACGGTTACGGGTATTACCTTGCCCTCCGCCGTGAAGATTTGGGTCATTCCCTCTTTACGGCCGATGATTGCTTTATTCATTGATAAAGTTCCTCCAAAAAACAAATTTTCTCGCAAAATTTTAATTCTTGACGCGAATTAAAATTTTGCGATTTCCGGAGGCTCCGCCTCCCTTTACGCGATTTTTGAGGGCGCACCGTTATATAATCGCGTAAATTCCCTCCGCTGAGGTGCAGGTATGCACAAATTGGGT
>DOCD01000122.1:17471-17786 GCA_003503945.1 Clostridiales bacterium
GCGCTGCGCAAAAATGTGATTTTGCTTGCGCCGTAAGCGTTTGAGGAAAATCTTAAATTCTAATTTTTATCCGAATTAAATTTTGCTATTTTAAGATATCGCGTCTTACCGTTGCGCCGTCCTACCGTCGTCGGAAGCCGTAGAATATCTTGTAAACTTATTAATTATTAATAATGTATAATAAATGCGTTTATAATTTAATCTTTATATCTACGCCTGCGGGAAGCTGAACGGTGTCCAGAAGCTTCGCGTTGGGAGTGTATATATCGATAATCCTCTTATAAGTCCTCTGCTCGAACTGTTCGCGGCTGTCCT
>DOCD01000039.1:0-8157 GCA_003503945.1 Clostridiales bacterium
CAATCTTGACAACGTCTACCCCGTATGTTATAATTAAGCGTAATGACGGAATTCGAAAGGTTGAAAAACTTAATAAATCCACATAAGTCGCCCGACAAACAGTTCTTTTTGGAGCTACTTGACGGCGATAAGCAAAAGGAATACGAAAACGAGCACGTGTCTGCCGTTATGCGTATGCTGAAAGCGGTTTATCTGAGTAAGCTGAAAACCAAAATCGACGGGGCGAAAGCCGAGTGCCGCGCGCTGAAAGCTTCGCCCGACTACAACGCCGAAAGTTATAAAAAAACGCTCGAACTCAACGCCGAAATATCCCGACTTACGGCAAAGATGAATTCGTTCAAGCCCTTTTTCGACGAGCCGTACTTTGCGAGAATGGACCTTTATGACGAGCGGGAGGGATACAACAGTTATTATATCGGCAAGCGCGGCGACGAGGGGCTGGAAATCGTTGACTGGCGCGCGCCGCTCGCCCGCAAGTATTATCAGAAAAGCCGCACGTCGTTTTCTATTAACGACTACGATTATAAGCTAATTCTGCGTCGGGCGCTTTTGACGAGAAACGGTAAAGTGCTCGATATGAAAAACGAATATCTTTCGTTAAAGGATTACCTTACCGAAGAGGAAATCGCAGGGCGCGACGAAAGCCTTATATTCGACCCGTTTTTAAAAAGCATTTTAGAGTCGCGCAAGGAAAAGCGCGAAATAACCGATATAATAGAAACTATACAGGAAAAGCAGTACGAAATCATCACCCTGCCCGAACGCGCCGAATTTATAGTGCAGGGGGTTGCGGGCAGCGGCAAAACAATGATAATGCTGCACCGCCTGTCGTATATACTCTACAACAACGAAAGTCTGCACCCCTCCGACGTGCTCGTCATTACCCCGTCCGATTCGTTCAACGATTTTATCGACGAGCTTGCGGCTATTTTAGAGCTCGAAAAGGTTAAAACATCCACGCTCGAAAATTATTTTATAACCCTTTTAAAAAGCGCGGGGCTGGATATAGCGGGGAAAATCGACCGCACGCTCGAACTCCCGCCCGAGCTGTGCGCCTACGTCTATTCGGATAAATTCACCGCGGATATAAGGAAAAAGCTTTCCAAAATATTCGACGGGATTTACGGAATGTTTGCCGACACTAACTGTACCGAGGTTATAGCCTCGCTTCTGGCTACGCTCGAAGGGCAGGAGGCGCATTATACTTACATCAAAAACGCGAGCCTGCGCGTAAGGCGGTGCGTGCTCGGGGAAATTAAAGAGAAAAAGGACGGCGGACTTTACTACACCAAACAGTTCAGATATATGTTTAACTGCATAGGGGACGCGGGCGAATTTTTGCGGCTTTTCTCCGACGAAAGAATGAAGGGCTACGCGTTTTTCTATCGCCAGCTTCTGTCGTTCTATAAATCGATAAAATATCTGCGCCGCTATTCCGAAAAAATCTGTCTTTCAGCCGTTGAGGATTTGAAGTCGCTTGAAATTGCCGTGGATAAGGAAATACTCGACTTGAAGCGTTACCGCACCAAATCGGCAAACGGGGATATCTACACATACGCGGACAGAATAGAAAAGCGCGAGCAGCTCAAAAAGGAAATTTTTACGACTCTTTCGCATATAGAACATATTTTAAACGGTATGTCCGCGCTGTTCGATTTTGCCGACGTTATACGCGGTCAGGGCGACATAGTGGCGATAGGCAAGTGCGAGAGCGTGCGCGATATCGCACGGTTTTTTTACCGCGCCACCTTTAAAAAGACGAAAATCAGATACGGGCTGAACGCGAAAGGGCTTTGCGTTTTAGACCCGTTCGCGCTGTGCGTTATTTTAACCGAGCTCGGTTTTCCGCTTTCGCCTAAATACTCCTTCGTATTCGTTGACGAGGCGCAGGACCTGTCGGTCGCCGAATATGCGGTTTTAAAAAGCGTAAACGAAAACGCTTCGTTCAATATTTTCGGCGACCTCAGGCAGAACATAACGGGCTTCCGCGGGATAAACGACTGGAAGCAGCTCGGGTACGACAGGTACGATTTGAACCTTAATTACCGCAATACCAACCAGATAGTGGAATACGTAGCGAACAATTTGCATATCGATATGCAGGCGATAGGCTTCGACGGCGACGGCGTGGAAGTAATAAGCGCGAAGAACGTTACGGGCTATCTTTCGGATAAGAGGGGGCTTTGCGCCGTGATAACCTCGGAAGCCGCGCTCGATTTCTACACCCGCAAAGCATATAACGTAGTGCGGGAGACGGGCAGGATTTCAAAGACGAAAATAAATATAATGACGGTGTACGAAAGCAAGGGCTTGGAGTTTACGGCAGTCGCCGTTGCGGACTCGGATATGACCGAAAACGAAAAATATATCGCTTATACGCGCGCATTAAAGCATCTTGCGCTGATAAGATAACAAAATTCGGGCAATAAATAAATAAATAACCGTTAAGGTAGCTTCCCCGAAGGGGGAAGCCTATTATTCGGACAATTCACTTGATAAAAATTACATAATATGGTATAATTTGACTATGGCTACTAAATCACCGAAATTGCAGGAAACAATCGAACTCGAAGGCGAGCTTTTAAACTACGTAAGCTATGCGACGTACTATTGCAGACTGCCGCTGTTTACGTCGCTCAAAATTTTCAACCGCGCGGAAGAGAGCGTGCAGGAAATTGTCGTAAGCGTAAGCGGTTCGACGCCGCTCATAATGCCGGCGGAGCTTGCGATTGACGAAATCCCTCACGAAAGCAGTATGGAGCTTTCGGTGGATAACCTTTTAAACCCCAAATACCTTGCCGAGCTTGAAAAGCCCGAAAACTGCAAGGTGCAGATTAAGGTTACGAAGGGCAAGGAGGTCATATGCTCGCTTTCAACCGACGTTCAGGCATTGCCGATAGATTTCTGGAGCGGACTTGGCGGCAACGCCGAAATGCTTTCCGCATTCGTCCGCCCCAAGCTTGCCGACTGCCAGAAAATTCTGGCGGAGGCGGGTTTGCAGCTCAAAACGTGGGGCTACTCGTCCGAATGGAGCGGGTATGCGGGCAACGATAAAAATTCGGTGCGCAACGCGGCGGCTTCGATATTTTCGGCAATACGCCACCTCAATATCGAGTGCGCGGAGGGGGGCGACCTTACGGGCGTTGTATGCGCGGGTCAGATAAGCAATATTTTGCAGAATAAAAAGGCGACTTCGTTGGAGCTCGCGCTGTTTGCGGCTTCCTGTCTGGAAGCGGTAAAACTCAACCCCGTGTTGGTTCTCGGCAAAAATAAGGTCGGCGTGGGCGTATGGCTGTACGAAAGCTGCTTCTCTTCGCCCATACAGGACGATATGTCGCTCATCGAAAAATACGTAGCGGAGGGCGTGAACAATTTAACGCTTTTCGACGCGGACGATTTGTTCGCGCACAAAAACGCAAGCTTTACTACAAGCTCGTCGCACTTTGCCTCGTTCATAAAAAGCGAAGCGTTCGATTTGTGCCTCGACGTCAAGCGTTGCAGGATAGGCGGGATATTCCCCATGCCGCTCAAAGTCAAAACCCGTTCGGGGTACGAGCTTTTGGACGACAAGCAGCAGTCTTACGTGGAAAAACCGCGCGACGTCATCGACGCGGGCAAATACGATTTCGACAGAGCTGCCTCAAAGGACAAGTCGTGGCAAAGGCGACTTCTCGATTTGTCGCTTAAAAACAACCTTCTCAATTTCAGATACAGGCGCGACTGTCTGCACATTCTTTCCTCCGACCTTTCCGCATTCTGCGAAAAGCTTGCGGGGAAAGAAAAGTTCAGGCTGGGCTCGCTCGCGTCGCCCATAAAGGACGCGGCTTATTTCGGCGGAAACCTCAAAAGCATGGAGGAGCTCATTTCAATCGAAATGAAGTCGGGTTTAATACGCACGTATTCGGGGCAGGAGGCGCTGACCGATATATCGAACACGCTCATACGCAAGGCTCGTTCCGCAGAGGAAGAAACGGGCACTAAAACATTATATCTCGCGCTCGGATTTTTAAGGTGGAATTCGGGCGAAAAAGAGGATAAGTTCGCGCCGCTCGTAATGCTTCCCGTAAGGCTTAAAAAGACAAAAACCGCCGGCATATGGCTGGAAGCGGGCGACGAATACGAAGTGAATACGACCCTCCTCGAATTTTTGAAACAGGAGTTCGGCATAGATATCCGCGGCGTGGAGGGCAAGGGGCTTTCCCCGCAGGAAATAATAGCGGTATTCCGCGCAAAAACGGCGAATATGAAGGGTTGGTACGTCTACGAGGACGTATACCTATCGCACTTCACATTCGCCCGATACGCGATGTGGGCGGACGTTAAAAAGAATATTACGGAATATAAGAAAAATCCGCTGATTGCAAGCCTTCTTTCCAACACCAACAAGCTTATGGGCAATAAGCTGTCGGGCGCGAACGAGGACGACGGCGACCCGTGCGGCATAATAACGCCGTTGCCCTGCGACAGCACGCAGTACGCGGCTATAGCCGAATCGGCAAAGGGCACGACCTTCGTTCTTCACGGCCCTCCCGGCACGGGCAAGAGTCAGACCATTACAAACATTATCGCAAACGCGCTTTACGGCGGCAAACGCGTGCTGTTCGTCGCGGAAAAACAAGCGGCGTTGCAGGTGGTGCAAAAAAGGCTAACCGATATAGGCATAGGCGAGTTCTGCCTCGAACTTCATTCGGGCAAATCGGCGGACAAGGGCGAAATCGTGCGCACGATTGAAAATACCCTCGCGCTTTCGGGCGCCGTCGACGGCGAAAAGTTCGTCAGCACGGGCGAAAAAATAAAGAGTATGCGCAAGGCGCTCAAAGCCCCGCTCGCCGCGCTTCACAAAAAACGCAGATTAGGCTGCTCGGTTTACGACGGTATAATCTATTATTTGCAGAACAAAAACGCGCCCGAGCTTGTGAATATCGAAAGCACCTTCTACGATTCGCTTACCAAAAGCAAGCTCGAAGAGTGCGAAAAAATGCTTATAACCGCGCAGGCGGCTGCCGAGGAGTGCGGCGGGGTGTGCCGTTCGCCCTTCTCGGAAATCAACCTTACCGAGTGCGACAAGTCGGTAAAAATCGCCGTTCTGTGCTCGGCGGAGGTTGTGCTTGCCGAACTCAAACATATCAAAAATTACCTCGGGCTGTTCCTCGACACCTTCAACCAGCGCATAAGCGCGTTTACGCTCAAAAAGCTTAAAAGCCTTATGGAAATACTGAACTTACTGAAGGGCGACGCCCTCGACGAGTTTTTCGAGTGCGACGAAAAGCAGTTTTATAAGTTCTATAACGCCAACGTAAAATACGACAACGCCGTCAAGTACTGGCTGACATATTTCAAAGCGCTGCCCGATATAGGCAAGCTTGCCGACAAAATCGAGCCCGAGCTTGAAAACTGGGGCGAGAATTACCGTTCGTCGAAAGTCATTTTAACGGTAATCAAACGCATCAACAAATGCGCAGACGTGCCCCTGAAGCCGAAGGAAGAGCTGGAATGGATAAAGCGCGCTTACGAAATAGAGCGCGCAAGGGCGGGAATACTTTCGAACACTAACCTTAGCCAGAATTTTATGGGGCTGGGCGGAAGCATTAACGACAAAAAGCGCGACGACTTTTTAAAACCCCTGTACACGTTGCATAAAAACTGCGCGCAGGTGTTTATGGACTATAATGCGGACGCGTTCAACAGCGTCTGCGCCGGCGCGGCGGGCGGACAGCTCAAACCGCTGATAACGGGGCTTATTGCGGCGGCGGCTTCGTTCAGTAAGGCGTACGAAAGCTTTCTTAAAACGGTTAAGGCAGATAAATCTGAAATTGCCGACGGCGACCTTTTCGAGTATTTCACGGCAAAGTGCGGCGCGCTTATCGACAATATCGACCTGCTCCCCGGCTGGTGCGTATACAAGGCTACCGCCAAGGCGCTTGACGAAAACGGACTCACGTTTATGACCGACGCAATGGAAAGCGGCAGGATAAGCGGCAAGCAGATACTTTCGTCCTTCCGCAAAAACGTGTACCGTAACTTTATTCAGACGAATATCCCCGCGGACGAGGTTTTGTCGTCCTTCTCGGCGAGCGTTCAGGAAGCAAATGCGCAGAGCTTTACAAGGCTTTTGGAGGAGTTTACGGCGCTCACGCGCGAAAAGCTGCGCTCCGACCTCATTTCGCGCCTGCCCGCGCAGGAAACGGAAGGGCCGCTGGCGCTCGAGCTTATGGCGTTTAACCGAAACATAAAGGGCAATATCCGCGGACTCAATTTAAGGAACATTTTTACGGAAATCCCCGAGCTTATGCGCGTCGTCGCGCCCTGTATGCTTATGAGCCCGATAACCGTATCGCAGTATCTGCCTGCGGAGCCGGGGCTGTTCGATATCGTCATTTTCGACGAGGCGTCGCAGATGCCCACGTGCGAAGCGGTGCCGTCGCTGGCGCGCGCAAAGAGCGCTATTATAGTCGGCGACCCCAAACAGATGCCGCCCACGTCCTTTTTCACGAGCTCGGGGCAGGACGAGGACAACCCCGAAACCGAGGATCTGGAGTCGGTGCTCGACGATTGCCTCGCGCTGGGCATACCCGAAAAGCATCTCGTCTGGCATTACCGCTCCAAACACGAAAGCCTTATCGCGTTTTCGAATATTATGTACTATTCGAGCAGGCTCTGCACTTATCCCTCGCCCGATGCGCTTGACAGCAAGGTCAAGCTTCGCCTTATTGAGGACGGCGTTTACGACAGGGGCGAAACCAAGTGCAACAAAAAGGAAGCCGACGCGCTCGTCGCGGAGGTTATAAAAAGGTTGCAGGACGACAGACTTAAAAATTCTAGCATCGGCGTGGTAACTTTCAGTACGCCGCAACAGATTTATATCGAAAGGCTGCTTACAAAAAAGATTTCCGAAAAGAAGCTCGAGGACGCGGCGTTCGACAGGGAGGAGCCGCTGTTCGTAAAGAACCTCGAAAACGTGCAGGGCGACGAAAGGGACGTTATTCTCTTTTCGGTCGGCTACGGCCCCGACAAGCAGGGCAAAATTTCTTTGAACTTCGGGCCTTTGAACCAGTTCGGCGGCTGGCGCAGATTAAACGTCGCGGTATCGAGGGCGAGGGAAGAGATGATTGTATTCTCGTCCATGCGCTACTCTATGATAGATTTGTCGCGCACCACCTCGCGCGGGGTTGCGGGGCTGAAAGCCTTCCTCGAATTTGCCGAAAAGGGCAGGACGAACATTTCCGTCCGCAGCGACGAAATTATTATAAACAAACAGGGAATAGGTAAATTCGTCGCGGAGGAGCTTTCCGCATACGGCTACGACTGCCGCTGCGACGTTGGCGTATCCGACTTCAAAATCGACGTCGCCGTCGTCGACCCCAAAAACAAGCATAACTTTATTTTAGCCGTGCTTTGCGACGGCTCGCAGAGCTCGTTCTCGGTAAAAGACAGAACGGTTTTGCAGGTTCAGACGTTGAAGCGCAACAACTGGAACGTGGTCAAGCTGCACTCAATAAACTTCTTCAATAACCCCAAACGCGAAATCAAAAAGATAAAGGAATACCTCGACAAGCTTACTTCCGACGGCAAGCCCGTATCGCTGAATTTCAGGCGCGCGTACCGCTTTGCCAAAACCGACGTAAACCCGCAGTCGCCCGACTATATTTTAAGCGGCGTTAACGACGCGGAGGTTACGCGCGTAATAAAGGCGGTGGTCGCCGCGGAGGAGCCGCTTTCACTGCCGTTTTTGATGAAGCGCACGCTTTCCGCGTACGGAATAACGAAATACGGCGTCAAGCTCGAAGCCAAGCTCAATGCGCTTATCGACGCTTGCGGCTTCAACCGTGCGGAGCTTTTGGGAAATACCTATATTTTCAAAGCCGATAAGTTTAGCGAGTTCGACAGATACCGCGTAGAGGACGGGGCTGTGTGCCGTACTTCCGACACCGATTTCACCCCTTACGACGTAATTTCGCTCATTAAAGGGCTGCTTATAAGCAAGGTCAGTATCTATGCGGAGGAGCGTATCCCACTCGTTTTGAAGGAGCTCAGGGTGCCGCGTTCGAGCGACAAGCTCGTGGCGTTTGTTTTCGGCTGTATCGACGAGGGCGTAAAGCGCGGAATATTTATTAGAAGCATATCGGATAAAATATCTCTGGCATAAAACAATCGCGG
>DOCD01000039.1:8399-13395 GCA_003503945.1 Clostridiales bacterium
ATGGGTCTTTATTATTTAATTAAATCCTGCATATCGTATCTGCCGTGCGGTTTGCCGACAAGCCACTTCGCCGCTTTTATCGCGCCCGCGGCAAATACCGAGCGTGAACGGGCGGAGTGGGTCAGCGTGATTATTTCGTCCTCGCCCGCAAACATAACTTCGTGTTCGCCGACGATTGTTCCGCCGCGCACCGCGTGTATTCCTATTTCGTCGCCGCGCTTTCCGCAAATTCCGTCGCGCCCTTTAACGTAAGGCTTTTTATCCCCGAAAGCCGAATTTGCGCTTTCCGCAAGCATAAGCGCCGTACCCGACGGAGCGTCCGCCTTGTAGCGGTGGTGCTTTTCGGTTATTTCTATATCGAAGCTTTCGCCCAGAATTTTCGCCGCCTCATTTACGAGTTTTACCAACAGGTTTACCCCCAGCGAGAAGTTGGCGGTTTTGAAAATCGCGATTTTTTCGGCGCATTCGTCTATAAATTCCAGCTGCTCATTCGTATAACCCGTTACGGCGAGCACTGCGGGCACTCCGTTTTTAACCGCCCAGTCAAGCTCGGGCTTCAAAGCGGCGGGGGAGGAAAAGTCGATTATTACGTCGGGCTTTTCTTTCACCTCGTCAAAGCTCTTATAAACGGGCACGCCGATATCGTGCGCGTGCAAATCCACGCCGCAGATTATTTCGGCTTGTTCGTCGCCGTCCGTAAGCTTAATTAAGTTTTCGCCCATTTTGCCGCCTATGCCGCAGATTAAAATTTTCGTCATACCGTTTTTATCCCCGAATTTTTAATAGCCCGTAATAATTTTTGTCTGTTCCCCTCTTCGAGTTCGGTGAGGGGGGAGCGGGGCAGCCCCGCATTAAAGCCTATCATATTGCACGCCGCCTTGACAGGTATGGGGTTTACTTCGACAAAGCACGCGTCGATAAGCGGCAACAGCGAATCCTGAACTTCGTTCGCTTCTTTAAGCCTGCCCTGCTTGACGAGAGTGTACATTTTCTTTAAAGGCGCGGGCGCGATATTCGAAACGACCGAAATAAGCCCCGCGCCGCCGATTGCAAGCATGGGAAGGTTCAGAAAATCCTCGCCCGAATACAAGTCGGCTTTGCCGCGTATTCTGCGCATGGTTTCCAGAGCCTGCGCCATATTTCCGCTCGCTTCCTTAATGCCCGCCATATTCGGTATCGCGGCAAGCTTTTCCGCCGTTTCGGGCAAAATATTCACGCCCGTGCGCGACGGCACGTTGTAGGCGATAACGGGTATCGCCACTGCGTCGCAGATTGCTTTGTAATATTCGTAAATACCCCTTTGCGTGCACTTGTTGTAGTAGGGGGTAACGGCGAGCACGCCGTCCGCGCCGAGCTTTTCGGCTTTGACCGACCAAGCCACGGCTTTTTTCGTGTCGTTGCTGCCCGTGCCCGCAATAACCTTTATCCTGCCGTTTATTGCCTTTACCGCATAAGAAAGCGTCAGCTCTTTTTCCTCCTCGGTCATGGTGGCGGGTTCGCCCGTCGTGCCGAGCACTACTACGGCGTCCGCGCCGCCTTCGAGCTGAAAGTCGAGCATTTTGCCGAACTCTTCAAGGTTTACTCCCTTTTCGTCGAACGGTGTAATAATAGCGGTTGCTAATCCGTTAAAAAAACCTGTCAATTTATTTACCTCTTTAATATTGTAAGCGCAAAGCAACATAAAAGTTCTGATTATTAACGCCGAAAAACGCAAGGGCGGATTTAGTTCGCCCGTCAAGCGTTTTACGACGACAGCAATATCACGGAAAATTTGCGTAAGCAAATTTTCGTGAGTTAATTAATATAGCCTTTTGAAGCGAGCAGTTCGGCAAGTAATACCGCGCCGCCCGCCGCGCCGCGCAATGTGTTGTGCGAAAGTCCTATAAATTTATAATCGAATACGCTGTCCTCGCGCAGCCTGCCCGCGCATACCGTCATACCCAGCCCTACGTTTCTGTCAAGCTTTGCCTGAGGGCGGTCGTCCTCGTCGAAATATTTAATGAATTGACGGGGAGCGGAGGGGAGGAAGAGTTTCTGCGGCTCGCCTTCGTAATTTTTCCACGCTTCGATAATTTCGTTTTTCGTCGGTTTTGTTTCGAAGGATACGAAGCACGCCGCCGTATGCCCGTCGGATACGGGCACTCTTAAACACTGTGCGGAAATTACGGGGGAGGAGGCGGGCATTATTTTCCCGTCCTTGATTTCTCCCCATATTTTAAGCGGTTCGGTTTCGCTCTTTTGTTCCTCGCCGCCGATGTAGGGGATAATGTTGTCGATAATTTCCGGCATTGTTTCAAAGGTTTTGCCCGCGCCCGATATCGCCTGATAGGTGGTGACCGCCGCGCACTTTATCCCGAATTTTTTCAAAGGGTGTAAAAGGGGCACGTACGATTGCAGCGAGCAGTTGCTCTTTACCGCGATAAATCCGCGCTTCGTGCCCAGCCGCTTTCTCTGCGAAGCGATAACTTCGAGGTGCTCGGGGTTGATTTCGGGTATAATCATGGGCACGTCGGGCGTTTCCCTATGCGCGGAATTGTTCGAAACTATCGGACATTCGAGCTTTGCATACCCGTATTCGAGCTCGCGTATATCCTCCTTTTTCATATTTACCGCGCAGAAGCAGAAGTCGACCGATTTCGCGATTTTCGCCATATCCGCTTTCGCGTCCAGAACCGTCATATCCGCGAATTTGTCGGGTATGGGGTCGCTCATATGCCAGCGGCGCAGCGCGTCCTTATATTTTTTGCCCGCCGACGACGCCGAAGCGGCAAGGCAGGTCACGTTGAACCACGGGTGGTTGTTCAAAAGCAGCAAAAATCTCTGCCCTACCATGCCCGTCGCGCCGATTACACCTACGTTAAATCTCTTCATAATTTTAACTCTCGTTTGTTTTTCATTAATAATAACACATTTTTCTTGGTATTGTAAAGGATTTTTAAAAGGTTTTAATTCACCTTGACATCGGGCGGGTTTTGTGGTAAATTATTATCCGTAATTATTTATCGAGGTAATTTATGCATCCCGAACCTATATTTAAAATTTTCGGGCAGGGGGTCTATCTTTACGGCGTATGTATGGCGGTGGGGATAGTCGCCTGTTTCGGTTTTTTGTTATTTGCAATGTGGAAACAGAAATTCAACGAAACGTCGGCCGACGCAGTAATTTTTATCGGCATATTCGGCACGGGCTTCGGTATCTTTTCCGCAATGCTATTTCAGGCTTTTTACGACTTTATCGCCGACCCCGACGCGGGCTTTCACTTAGGCGGTATGACCTTTATCGGCGGCTTAATCGGCGGAGTGGTAAGCTTTGTCGGCGTGTGGAATCTGTATATGTACGTTGTCCGTCCGCGCACTAAAATAAAGTGGCTGAGCGCGGAAATGAACGCGGGGCTTACCGACGCGCTCCCGTTTATCCCTATAGGCATAACGATAGCGCACGCCCTCGGCAGATTCGGTTGCTTCTGGGCGGGCTGCTGCTACGGCAAGCCTACGGACGCGTGGTTCGGGCTTCCGTGCGCTGCGGGTTACAGCGGCAACGTAATCCCCACCCAGCTTTTCGAAATGTTTTTCCTTTTAGCGCTTTGCGCGGTTATGGCGATACTTTATTTCAAGTTCAAATTCAATTATAATTTCGCGCTGTACGCGATAGCTTACGGCATCTGGCGTTTTATAATCGAATACTTCCGCAACGATTACAGGGGCGAGTTTATCGGCACCGCGCTTTATCCCTCGCAGATATGGAGCATAGTAATGGTTATCGCGGGTATAGGCTACGTGTTCGTGCAGAAGTATTTCTTTGCAAAGCTTATGAAGCACCCCGAGCTTACGGCAACCGAGCCGAAAGCGGCGGAGGACGTAAAGGAAGAAAAGGAAGAAGCTTAAAAAATAAAAGGCTTGCCACGCAGTTTGCGGGTAAGCCTTTTTCATTTATTCAGAAATTCTTTTCCGAAAACCTCGGCGTCGATATTTTTATCGAGCACGCATTTCACCGCAGTTACGCCGAACTCCACCGTCTTGTCCACGCTTTCGGAAAGCCCCGCAAAGTCGTAGTCGCATTTATAGTCCTGCTTTTTTGTGCGGTAGATAAACCGCGTATAGGCAAAATATCTTTTGAGGCACCTTTCCACGCCCGATAAGGTGACTTTCGGCTCGATAAGCTTTATGCTGTCGTAGACGGGCCCCGTGCACGAAAGAAGTATTTCTTTGGGCAGAATTTGTCTGCGTAAGCCGTACTTTCTGCTTATGAAAAGCCCCAAATCGCTCTCGAAGCGGGTATGCGCAAGGGGATTGCGCCTTGTCTTTTCGTAGGCGTAAACCTCGGGGTGGAGCATACTGTCGAGCGCGTAGTGGGTGGCAAACCCCGCCGCGTACGAAATATTGCCGAGTATCAGCCTTTCGAAGAGGTGTGCCGCGCTTTTTTTGTGCATGGTCCGCCCTATGTTCGATTCGGTCGGCGTCATTGCGTACGTAAAGAACACGTCGCCGCCCTGCGCGCCGAGAAAGTACAGCTTTTTCGAGGCGATAAGGCTTTTATGCTTTGTATCGAGTTTTTCAAAGATAATTTCGGCGGCAACGCCGTGTGAAAAGTAATCGGGCACGTTATAAGTTTAACCGTTTTCCGTAAAAAAGATACTGCTGAATAAAACCCGAATATTCGCCGAATTCGTTTACGAAGTATTCGGTTATCTTATTTCTGTCTTTAAGCGTGCCGTGGAAATCTTCGGCGTAAACCTTTTCGAGCCAGGTATCCACGGGGAAGCTGTCCGTTTTGCCGAACCCGAAAAGGGCTATGCAGTCGGCAACCTTTCCGCCCACGCCCTTGTATTTTAAAAGCCGTTTTTTAAGCTCCGCGGCGGAAAGACCTTCAAAGCTTTTCAAAAGCTCGGGCGTAATCAGCTTAGAGGTTTCGTAAAGGTATGTATCCCTGTACCCCGCGCCCGCGCCGCGGAAAAACTCAACGGGATGCGCCGCAAGCGCGGCGGAGGAGGGGAAGG
>DOCD01000039.1:13690-13813 GCA_003503945.1 Clostridiales bacterium
AAGCGCGGCGGAGGAGGGGAAGGCGTAATAATCCCCGTACGGCGAGCTTTTGCGTTCGCCGAGCCCCTCGCAGATACGCTCGATTATGCCTTTTATGCGCGGGATATTGTTGTTTTGCGAAAT
>DOCD01000116.1 GCA_003503945.1 Clostridiales bacterium
CGCTTATGAATTCGTAATTTTTCCTTTTGGGTTCGGAAGGCGGAGTTACAAGCCCGTCCTCGTCGGGTTCGGTAACGTAAGCCGCGGGCGCGCCTTCATAATTGTAATCGAATGTAACATTGACCGTTTTCGAATCGCCGCAGGCGGCGAAAAAAGCGGATGAAACCAATGCCGCGCATAGCACGGTACCGAATAAGAAATTGCGCTTTTTCATAATACACTCCTTTGCACAATCAAAGTGCCTATAAAGTTCGGCTTTGACGGGTGAAATATAATCCCCCCCGTCCGCCGTATTTAAAAACTATTTTTTAATTATCGGTCTTCTTTTTCTTCCTTCCGATAATTACGCCCGCGCCGACCGCAAGAGCGGCAACTGCGCCCAGGATAATTGCACCGTCCGCGATATTTCCGGAGCAACCCGATTTTTCCTCGGGTTCGGTTGCCACAGCCGTCCAGCCTGCGTAAAGGGTAATGTCTCCGTCAACCGCGTTGTTTACGTCCGCAACGAGCTTGCAATCCGCGTCGTAGAACCAGCCGTCGAATACGAAGCCTTCCTTCGTAGGCGCCGCGGGAGCGGTAATTTTTGCGCCTTCGTTTACGGTCTGCTGAGCTACCGCACTGCCGCCGTTTGTATTGAACGATACTTTATACTGAGGGATTACCGCGTCTGCCTCGGCAACCGTTATACTGAATTTCGTTGCGAAATTATAGGGTGTAACCACAGGATTACGCCCCGCAGTCGTTTTTGTCGCTTTAACATTAACGGTAAATTCGAAAGTTCCCGCCTGTAACGGTTTGCCGCTTATCGCGCCCGTCGCATCGAGCGTAAGTCCTTCCGGTAACGCGCCGTCTGTCAAAGTATAAGTGATTTCGTCGTCATAACCGTTATCTTTGTTAATAACGCTCTGCTCTACGGTTGCATAGAAATCGGTTCCGACTTTCGCACCGCCGTCCGCTTCGAGAGTAAACGCTTCCGCAACCTTAACGGTATACTGAGCCTGCTTTTTAACCCAGCCGTCGACGACGCATTCAACGGTGAATTGATATTCGCCCGCTTTATCTGTTGCCGCGCCGGTCAAACTACCGGATGCGTCCATAGTCAATCCCTCGGGAAGTTTACCGCTTACTACGGTATATTTAACGTCCTTGCTTCCGCCGAGATTTCCATTGGCGATTGCCACGCTTCCCGTAGGCGTAACCCCGCGCGTTGCGGTAAGTTCGCCGCCGTTCCAACCGTTCCAGCTTACGCCGTTACGGGACATATTGCTGTTCGCCGTTATGTAAAGCACCCTCTGCGCGCTCATACGGGTATAGTAATATTGATTTACGCTTTCAACCTTTTTGTCAACAGAAGTCTTCTTTATGGGGTCGTCGCTTCCGAATACCTTGTGTTCCGCATAAGGATGTTTAAGGTCCTTTTCGCCTACGACTACGCTACCTTTACCGTCGCGTTTCGTTGCGTCCCAGCTTCCCGATACAACCCAACGGTTATAAGCGTCCTGAACGTGGTTGTTACGAAGCATCATATCGTTTCCAACGCGAATCATAAGGTCGGTCGCCGCAGTCGCTTTCGAACCGGGTTCTGCGTCGGTTATAAACGTGCCTTTATAATCCCACTCGTCGCGCGCAAGTCCCGTAAGAAGTCTGTAATTTATATTGCACGCTTCACCTGCG
This sequence comes from Clostridiales bacterium, assembly GCA_003503945.1. GTDB lineage: Bacteria > Bacillota > Clostridia > Christensenellales > Borkfalkiaceae > Coproplasma. Next base: position 1,675 of record DOCD01000116.1, read on the forward strand.
ATGCGGGCAAATCCCGACATTGCGCCGAGCGCCCCGCCTTCCTGCATAGCTTTCTGGAAAGCCTGCGCGCCGTTCTCGCGGAGAGCTTGTTCGCTTGCCCATACGAAGTGTACCCAACCGTTTCTGGTTACGTCTTCGTCGTTAAACGCAAAGTGTTTAATGAAACACATTAATCCTCTCGACTGCGCACCCTGAACGACTTCGGCAGCCATTAACCCTGCGTGTATGCCGTCCTGCGAATAGTAGTCGTTATTTCTGCCGGAGAAAGCCGAACGGTGAATGTTCATACCGGGGCCGTACCAACCGCTGTGTCCGTAAAGAATGCCCATATTTGCGGTTATAATTCCTTCCTGACGAGCGAGTTCGGTATTGAACGTGGAAGCAATAACTACTTCGTCGCACCAGTTGTGCGTACCCGAAAGCATATTGGGTCTGTCCTGATCGCTTCCCTTATCTTTATCTATCGAGGGAATTGCGGGGGTCTGGAAGGAGCAATCTTCAACCAACTGTTTGAGTTCGTCCCAGGTAAGCTGGTTCATAAAAAGCGTCCACGCCTCTTTGCCCGTCTTATCCTTGAATTTTCCGCTCGTAATTTTGGCGTCGCTTTCGGGGTCTATTCCCGCTATATCGGAAAGAACGTAAGTATTTAAACCTTCCTTTTTCGTTGTTGCCTGAGTCCAGTCTGCTGGAATTGCGCTAACTGCCCACTCTTCTTCCTCGAAGAGCGAAGTTCCGTTTTCATCGATAATCATATCGGCGTCGTACCGTGCTGATTTCAGAACGTCCTGAACGAAAGTATTGCTTAAAGTCAAATCGTCCTTTGTGGGCGCCTGAGGGAAGGTTGCCGCAAAACCTTCGTTTCTCGAAAGCTGCGTCATCGCGGCGGTATCCTTCGTATTTACCTTATAGCTCGAACCGTTCAGCTTATCGTTACGAAGCGAATTATACTGGGTATTTTTAATTCCCAAAGCCGTATCGGTAAACTTATTTTCAATCTTATTATCGGAAAAATCGTCGAGTTGTTGTTTGATATCTTTGGAAAGATTAAACTCGTATTTATCCTGCGCGTCGTCGTTTACTGTTTCTATCGTGGAAAGGTCTACGTGCGAGGAATTGCTTGCGTAGAGGGTATACAAACCTTTTTCAAGCTCGTAACCCGTAAAGCCGTTACCGTTTTTGTCGTAATCGTCGTAGGAAGCCATATCCTGCACGCTTACTTCAACGGTTACCGTCTGCTTCCCGCCGGGTTTAAGCTCTTTGGTTTTTGCAAATCCGACGAGGCGCATAGCGGGTTTTTCTATTCCGCCTTTGGTGTAAGGAGGATTAACGTAAATTTGCACTACTTCCTTGCCGGAGTATGTATTACCCGTATTAGTAACTTCCACGTCGACGAACAGCTTCTTATATTTCTGCGTAGTGCCTACGGCCGAGCCGAAGCCGTCGACGTCGTCATCAAGCGCTTTTGCAAGCGTAGTCGTCTTAGCGGCGTTGACGTAAACGCCTTTAATATTCATAGAGAAATCCGTGTACGACTGCCCTTGTCCGAAGGGGTGGGTTACCGTATCTTCGTACCAGACTTTCGCCGCTTCCTCCTTGCTTAACGAAGAATATTTCGCGGGTATAGGCTGTTCGCCGTTATAAATATCCTGATAATACGATTCGACGTATTTATAACCTATGTAAATATCCTCTTCGTAATCGGTGCCGTTAAAACCGTTGTAACGGGGAGCAATGAGGTCGGAGGTATATGTTCCGTCGGCATACATATAGTTGTTGGGGTACTGCGTCGCCGTCTTTTCTGCGCCGCCCGCAAGAATATCGTTATATTTAACGCCCGTAGCCGCAAAACCGAACTGATGCTCTAAGGTGGCAAAGTTCGCCCAAACGGGGTCTGCGGTAAAATCCTTATACCACTCGTCGGAAACTTTACCCGAAGGAGTTATCATACCGCTTATGATTTTCGGAAGCGCGTGAATACCCGTTTCGCCCGTTCTGCCTATCCAGATGACGGCGTTAATCTTCTCGTCGTGTTCGAGGTTGTACGTTTCCATAGCGCTGGACGAATTGATTACGAATACGATATGTTTGAAATTTTGTTCTTCAACGTATTTAACAAGCGCTTGTTCGCTATCAGAAAGTTGCAATTCGTGCTTATGTTTATATTTTTTTACGGTATTATCGGCGGCGTCGGCTTCCTGCTGCAAATAACTGTTATCCGACCCGTAGAACAAATCCTCGTGCTCCCAGCCCTGATCTTCGCCGAGATAAGTTTCCTTTTCTTCTTCCTTAATAACCGTATCGAGGTCGTTCATTTCCGCGCCGCCTCTGCCTATCACTATTACTGCGAGGTCGTTATAGAGTTCAAACGAATTTTTTACGCCCTGTGAAAAGTTGAGCGGTTCCTGATGTATAACCGTATCGCTGCGGTTGTGGTTCTTATAGAAATTTGCCAACGCGGGGTTTGTGTTAAAGCCCGCTTTTTTGAAAGCCGTCGATACGCTGTCCGATACCTTGGTATTGTTTTGAAGCTGGTCTTCGATACAACCGAATACGCTTACCGATTCTCTGCCGGTAAGAGGAAGAGTTCCGTCGTTTTTTAAAAGCACGCTTCCTTCTTCCGACAACTTCACGTTGAGTTCCTCGGCGGCGGACTTTGCCTCGTCGTACGACGAATAATCCAGATAGAACTTTCCGCCGTTATCGAGTACCGCGGCGCTCGCGTTCAAGCCGCCGAATGTCGCTCCGGCAGTCGTAAGCATACAAGCGCCCATTGCGACAGCGGCAAGCTGTTTGACAATTTTCTTGTCTTTAAGTTTTTGCATATTTTCCTCCAAAATTATTTTTTCGCAAGCCTCTGTTCACTTGCAGAAAAAGCATAACATTAAATTTTAAAATTTATCATTTTTTTACTTTGTTCGTCTTTTTCTTTACTTATTACGTCTTTATTAGCCAAAAAAGCGCTTCGCGATACTCCGCGAAGCGCTTTTTTGAATTATCTTAAATTATTTCGTTCCGTGCGTATAACTCCGGATATTTTCTTTCGTGAACCGCCCGATAAATTATAAACGCAATGGCGGCGGAAAGAAACGCAAAAAAGATTACGTCGGTCGCAATAAGAACCTTTTCCCACGGAGCAAGCCCGTAGCTTATATAGCTTCCGGGGCTTATGCCGTTCATTACGTTAGAATTGACTACCGCAAACGAAATACCGTGTACGGAATCCCTCAACGCCTTAACGAAGGTAGCGCTTTTGTTGTCGGCATATTCTTTGCGCTGACCGGAAAGACAAATATTGCCGCCGCCGCGCAACATTAAATCGGCATTCATATCCGTCCACTCGGGACGCATATTATCCGATATGACTATACCGCAAAATCCCCATTCTTCGCGCAGAACGGTTTTTAAAAGCTCTGCGTTGCCGCCTGCCCACGTGTTGCCCACACGGTTGAACGCCGACATAATGCCGTGCACCACAGAAGTTTTTAAAACTTTCATTTCGCCGTTGCCGTCGACGAATTTAACGCTCATACTTGACTTCTTTATGGCAATTTCAAAAGGTTTTAAATAAAGTTCCCGCATTACCTGTTCGGTAGCCCACACCGAACAATAGTTGCGCAGATACTCACCCTCGTTTAAAGCAAAATGTTTGAGATAGGTAACGACGCCCTTACTGCCGGCGCCCGTCGCTATCGCCGCGCCGTATTCCCCGCAAAGCAAAGGGTCCTCCGAAAAATAATCGAAATATCTTCCCGCCAAAGGCGAACGATGCAAGTTGAGCGCGGGCGCATACCAGCCGTTCATACCGAACTGCAACGCTTCCTCTCCGCAAATTTCTCCGAAGCGCAGAAAAAGCTCTTTATTCCAGGTGCGGGCAAAAGTACACGCTGTACAGTTAAGCGGCAATATAGTGCCGTATACCGTATAATCTATGGACTTGTATTTTATACCCATCGTTCCGTCGGAATTTACCGATGCGGGTAAACCGAGACGGGCGTTCCCCGCAACCCCCATATCATTATGCGCGGTAATATCGATCATCTCTTCGACGGTCCACTGATCCAGCCACGCGTCCCAGGCAGGGTCGTCGTATTCCTTTCCGCGCATATCCACAAGTTGCAAACCGCTGTTTATTCCCGTAGACGGCATTTCATCGTCTTCATTATTCATAGAACTTACTTCGAATTTTTTAAAATAATTTATAAGTTCTTCGCTTGCGTGTTTATCGGCGTCGTCGGCAATTTTCGGGAAAGTACCCGCGAAGTCTGCGCGCGACGTGTTTTTGAACGTAGGACTTATGCCTTTCAAGGTATCGGTAAACGCGGTAGTCGCCGCGCGATAATTCAGCCCCGCCGAATTGTGCGCAAATTTTTCGGACGCGCGTGGATTGTCTTTTCCGTAAATTATGAGGGACGGGTTGGTAAATATAAATCTCTGCGCGTTACCGTTGCCGTCGGCAATAATTTCGTGCGAATTGTTCCTTAAAGTAAATTCGTATTCGCCGTCGTCGAACACGTAACAGCCGTTTACCGTATCGTCGAACGAAGTCAAAAGCTCTTTATTTACGCTGATTTTGAAAATTTGCGCTTCTCCGCTTTTTAATACATCCGTCTTTGCGAACCCCGCCAGATTGACTTCGGACTTCTCTAATTTTACGGGGTTGGAGGTTTTCGCGCCATACGGAGGGGTAAAATATAACTGTACCGTATCTTTACCCGCTCTATCGCCTACGTTTTTAACTTCTATTTCCGCCGTTATAAAATCTCCTCTCACCGAGTAATTAACTATGCGCTGTTCGAATTTCGTATACGATAACCCGTAACCGAAGGGATAAACTACTTTTTCGTAATACTCGCGTTCGTTGTCTTTGAAAGCCGTTTCATAGTAGCGGTATCCCAGATACAGCCCCTCTTCATAATTCTGAAAAACGTATCTTGCGTTTTCGTCGTTCGCGCGCAAACCGTTAGCCGAAATAAATTCGGGCGTTAAGTTTGAGTAAACGTTGTTTCGCGGATTGACTTCCGCCGACAGAAGTATGCCTTTACGCTTATATTCCTCGCCCGTGCCGTCGCCGTGGTTTACCCAGACGGGGTCGGACCTGAAATCCGAAACATAGGTATCCGCAAGCCTTCCGCTCGGATTGACCTCGCCGCTCAAAATCTTCGGAAGGGCGTTGAAGCCGTAAAAACCCATACCTCCCGCGAGCAATGCCGCGCCTATTTTATCGTTTTTTCGTATAAACGATAATTCCATAGGATTATCCGAATTCATTATAACTATTACCTTGTCGAACCCCGCGTTCGTAACTTTGTCTAAAAGCAACTCCTCGGTAGCCGTCAACTGCATATAATGCCTCGAAGGGTCGTAACCGTACGCCGCTCTCGATGCGGAAGACAATTTAACGGTATTGCCGTTATGATAAAACGCGTTGTCGTTCATACTTTGCGGCACGTCCGCCCCTTCCGTCGCCGCACGCGTAAACCACACTACCGCAACGTCGGAAAACTCGACAGCTTCTTTAAACGCTTGTCCAGACGGCACGAATTCGGGAATAGCCCAGTCGTTGTTCCATCGTCCTACCGTCGGCGCGCCTGAATATTCGGTAACGCCGTTTTTTATTTCGGCAAGCAAATTTTCGTTTATTTCGTATCCCGCTTTTTTAAATGCGTTTACGGGATATACGTACTCCCCGCGCGACGAAGAGGAACTGCTTGCAGGGGCGCAATACGGCGCATTTTCAAAATACCAGCCGAAAATATTAAGTCTTTTTTCATTTTCGGACAACGGTAAAATACCATCGTTTTTTAAAAGAACTATACTTTCCTCTGCAACTTCTTCGTTAAACTTGCTCATTTCATCGATTGCGGCGTTGCCGTCCGTCAACGCCTTGTCATAATATTCGGCATTGACGGAAGATGCGGAAGTCGTAATTTTTATTTTACCCCTTCCGAAAGCATAATTCATATTGTATTCATATTTATAGCATAAAAAGTTTGCGCAAATAACCGCCGCTCCGACTATTGCCAATACGGGAACAAGCACTGCGCGTAGTCTTTTACCGCTTATTCTGAGTTTATTTTTCATCAAAGCTCCTTTAAGGCAAAGGAATTAAAATATTAAGCAAAAACAAATTTTTTATTTCCGTGCTTATCGCAAGCGAACCGCCGTATTTTTCGGCAATGAGTTTCATACTCTTTAACCCGAATCCGTGATTCGATTTATCGGATTTACTCGTTCGGGGTAAGCCTTTTATTAAAGTCAAATCGTCCGCTTTATCCAACCAGTTTTCCACCCGTATCGAAACAAACTGATTTTTAGCCGAAACGCTTATGCGCACAAACCTCTTTTCGGGATCGTCATACTTTTCCACCGCTTCGATCGCGTTGTCGACAGCGTTAATCAGCATAGAATACAAATCGATATCGCTTATAAAATTTAACTGCTTGCCGCCCGCCATACAAGTGAGCGTTATGTTATGCTGACTGCAATATAACCCCTTGTCCGCCATTATAAGGTCTAAAACATCGTTGCCCGTTTCAACCGCACTGTCATAGAAGTTGACGGCTTGTTCTATTTCTTTAAGCGCCTCCCTCTTTACTTCGCCTTCTTGTTTACGCAAAAATCTCAGTTGCTTTTTTAAATCGTGGCATTTTATGTTTATCAGCTCTACGTTTTGTTTGGATAACTCGTACATTCTTTTATCTTCGCGCCACATAGCCTGAACGGTTTTCAGTTCCGATTGAGCCGCTTTCGTGTCCAAAAGCGAAAACAATAGCCAGATACACAACGAGCTTGAAATCAAGCTGTACAAAAATATTACCGTACCGATAAGCGTATCCCGCTTTACGGAACTATAAGCGGTGAGCGAATTCAAAATAATATCGACGAAAATAATTGCGCTGCTTATAAACAGTATACGCATATTTTCAAGCCGCATATCGCCGTTTGCGTTCGTGCGTATTCTTCGCTCCACAAACGCCCAAACGAACCAATATATGACGAGATAAATGACGGCGTAAGCAAGTACCATAAAACCGTTGACGGTGAAATCGCTTTGACCGTCGTATACGGCAATCAAGTTCCCGATATCCGTAATATTGCAGAACCAATTAAAGGTTTCATAAGCAAGATGTTGAGTAGTATAGGAAATCAAGCCGCAGAAAAATACATTTTTCCACGGTTCGTCGAAGCATAATTTCATTGCAAACAGAGATGCGATAAATATAACGAAAAATATAAAAGAAGAGTAAATTGCATTGTATACGATTATCGGACACGCGAATGCGACGGCAAAAACCGCAAGCGTGGATATCGCCAATCTCAACACAAATTTACTCTTCTTTTTCAGTGTATAGGAGGAAAGCCCTTCGGCTACTATAAGCTCCGCCGCAACGACTAATTTATACCAAAACAGCGGTGCGGAAAAATCATAAATCATATAACTCCTCCCCCGCCCAAATATAAAGTTAATGAATTTATAAACTCTTTTTTTCTTTGTCGGCTTATTTTTAACCTGTCGCCGTTGCCTAAAATAATCTCATCGCCTTTGACGGCGTTGACGTATCTAATATTAACGAGTATTCCCGAATTACACCGCACGAAACCGACGGGAAGAAGCTCCTCTAATTCTTTCAGCGTACCCCACGCTTCACACACGCCCTCGTCGGTATGATACATCATTTTATGATTATAAACTTCCACCCAAAGTATAGAATTCGAATAAATCCTTACAACGCCCGTCTTCGTCTTCACAGCGATTATTTTCGTTTCTCTTCCGTTAAGGATCCTGATTACTTTATTCATTAAAGTGGATATAGCCAGAAAAGAAACGGGTTTGACAATAAAATCTATTGCTTCCACCTCATATCCCTGTAATGCGTATTGGCGCATATTCGTAACAAACACAAGCAAAACGTTTTTATCCAACTGCCTTAACCGTTGCGCCGCAGACATTCCGTCCATATAAGGCATTTCGATATCCATTAATATAAGGTCGAAATTTCCTTTAAAATCGTCAAAAAAATCAAGAGCGTTTTTATAATTTACGCAATTTATTTTTTTATCTTCGTTCACGCTCCATTTTAAAAGATTATCTTTAAGCAATTGCGTGCAAATTTCCTCGTCTTCGACAATGGCTATATTTATCATTAGGACATCCACCCCCCTATATTAATTTTAACATAGATTGCTTGTACGTTCTTAAATTTTTACTTATTTGGTCATTTTATTTACCTTGTTGGTAGATTTTATTTAATCTCAAAGCTCTTTATCCTGCGAAATGAAATCCGCAAGATTTGCGTGAACAACTCCGTCGCGCTTTTGTAACAGATTGTCCAGCGTAAACAAATACTTCGGATAATTGTCGCGGATATGACGATAAGGTTCGTATTCCCTGTCTTCGGTGGTCTTGTCCATTATCGTCATAGCAACCTGAGCGTAATAATAATCCGTATTTTTCCGCGCAATAAAATCACACTCCAATTTGCCGATTCTGCCTACGCTAACGCCATAAGCCTTCGATTTTAAGTAAGTGTACAAAATATTTTCAAGCACAGGACCGTAATTGATTCTTGCATCCACGTTCGTAGCAAAGTAAATACCCAAGTCGGCAAGATAATATTTCTGTTCACCTCTCAACGATGCCCTCGATTTTACGTCAAACCTCGAACACTTGTAAATAATTTTTGCATTTTCGAGAATTTCCAAATAGCCGTTCAGTGTCTCCAACTTAATATTGACGTGTTCCACATGGTTGAAATAATCGAGAATATTTTTAAGACTAGTGGTCGAACCGAAATTGTTGACGATATACGTCTTCACTTTTTCAAAGACAGACTTATTTCGTATCTTTTTATGCTTTACAATATCCTTTTCCGTTATCTGCCCGATTACATTTGTTATATATAAAAGTTTGTCCCCCTCGTCGTCAAACTCCAACACTTTCGGGAAGCCGCCGAAACGAATATATCGATTAAGTTCCTCGGTCTTATTCTCCGATATCGGCTTACCTAGAAACTTTTTCATTTCAAGATATTCGTAAAATGTCAGCGTAAACATTTCAAGTTCTATATACCGACCTGTCAGCTTTGTAACGAGTTCGCCGCTCAACAGATAAGAATTAGAACCGGTTATAAAAATAGAGCAATTTCCTTCCTCACGGAAAGAATTGATTACTTCTTCAAAACCGTTCACGTTCTGAATTTCATCGATAAAGATATATTTGAAATTATTATCGGTTACGGACGAACTTATTACGCTTTCCAACTGTTCGGGTGTTTTGATATTCTTAAAACCCCGCTTATCGAGATTTATATAGACGATATCTTTTTCCGAAATACCTTTTTCCTTTAAATCCTCGATAACAGAAAGCAAAAAGAACGATTTCCCGCACCGTCTGATACCCGTTATTACTTTGATTAAATCCGATTTATAAAACCCGCGGATTTTATTCAGATAGTATTCGCGTCTGTAAATTCTGTCCATAAGCATTCTCCTTTACTCATATGATACCATAAGCAAACAAAAAATGCAAGTTAAGGGGGTATAATTTTAAAATATGTTAAAATGTTAACCCTTAACTTGCAAATAACAAATTATAAAGAAGCGAGTCTTATAAAAACCCCGATAAAAGATTAAATTGTGGGGTAATTTGTGGGGAAGATAGGTCAAAACAGGGGTTTTTCGTGCATTTTTGGCTGTTTTTAGCCCAAAAACAGCCGTTTTTTTAGTTTTTGCAAAACCTCTGACTCCGTCATTCGTTGGTTCAAATCCAGCTACCCCAGCCACATTGTAATAATTCGAACTTCTTCGTAATTCGTAAGACGTTCGGATTATTTGTTTTTATGGAAGAATACGAAAACTTCTGTAAATAAGAATAGCGGCAGAGCCAAATTTTTGGTTCTGCCGCTTGCCGTTTCTTGCAGTTTATGTACGGCATAAATTAATTATGTATATTTCATTTATATACCGCTCAACTTTGGCGGTTTCCGTGTTCCGTCTATTTCAACGACTATCCCTATACAGTTTAACGGGATTCTTTTTTATTCGATTGTTTATTCAGTTGTGATTGTTGCCATTCGGCAAAGTCTTTTTGTCCTTGTTCGGACGAAAGGTATTCCTGCATAATAGGAAGTAAAACTCTGGCAAGAGATTCTAACTGATATTCGGGAATATCGAAGTCGGTTTTTTGTTGCTTATTTTTAGGCATAGATTAAATCGATAAATTTTCCTCCTTAAAGATTTATTAAATTGTTATTTGCCGCCCTTGTCATTCGTAAAACTTTTGAACGGTGTAGGCGGATATTTCTTTGCTCTTGATTTTTGTAACAGGGCGTCAAATTCTTCGGGGTATGCGCTCATCATATCCGTTACCATTTTGTAAGCGGTGTCATTTGCTTTGCCTTGCCGTTCCGCTTTTTGCAGTTGTGCGAACAGATAATCCGTATCTCTGTTCTTGATAGCGATATGCTCTTTGTATGCGGCATTCTCTGTACGCAAATTTTGTATTTCTGCTTCGACTGCCTTTTTCTTTCTCGGGATAGGCTTATTTCGTTCAGCTTCGATAGAACATTCAATGCCGCTCAAATATTCTTCGGCTTTGGTCTTGGCTTGCTTTTCCGTTTCGCTCGCTTTCGCTTCGGCGCGTTCTATAATCGTCTTGGCTTTGAACTCCGCTGTGTCGATATGCTTTGCTTGGCTACCCGGCTTGCCGCGTTCCAGTCCCCAATGCTTACCGAACTTTTCGTGAAAGTCCGTTTGCAATTCCCGTAAACTCGCTCGTGTAAACAGTTGCTTTGCGCTCAACTTATTGCCCACGATAGGGACTAAATTCAAGTGCAAGTGCGGATTGGTTTCGTCCACGTGGACGACTGCCGAAATGATATTTTCTTTTCCGAATCGCTCGGCAAAATACTCCGTAGCTTCTTCGAAAAATTGTCGTCGTTCCGATGGCGTTAAACCTATAAAAAAGTTGCCGTCCGAGCCGATGATAAACGAACACATCAGTACCGCATCGCTTCGCACTTTCCGTTTGAGCGGGAGCGTGAATATGCGCTCATTGATATATTCCATATAGTTGCTCTTGGGATAGACGGTGTGGTAGTTATAAGGTGTTCTCGTCAAATCGATTTGCGGATTGTCGGGACTGTAGTTTTCGTCGCGTTCGTTTTCCTTTTCGATAGGCGTTACGTTGTCGCGCTTTTTGTTGTTATATTTCTTCATTGTGCAAATTAAATAAGATATAATCGGTTTCCTCCGTGATTAAAATTTTATTTTTTTCTCCTTAAAAAGCCCCGCAGGGCACACTAAACTTATGTAGCGAAGCGGAACTAAGTATAGTGTGCTATACCTATCGAAGATAGGGAGAGACACTATGCTTGAAATAGGGGTTCCCAAAAATCTGCTACGCACATTTTCGTGAGCCCTCAAATTTATGGCGGTCTAATTGTCATAAAATTTCCTCCAAAATTTATTTATCTTGTCCACGCAAAAGGTGATAGATAGTCAAAAAATCGGTTTAAAAAAGTCGTTGATTCGCTTAACGTAATCACCGACTTTAACCGTATTTAGCAACTTGAAATTGCTCTATGATGGTTGGTCATTCTATTGAATTGTAAATAGATTTATGTGTTGATTTTCGAAAAAACGTACACTTACAAAAGCCTATCACGGCGCGTCAAAACAAACTTCGCTTTCAACAGTTTGCGCAAGCGCAAACTGTAATCTTGCTACGTTGTTTTTCCTTTTCCCAAAAAGTTCTTCGATACTTTTTGGGAGCCCTAAAAGGCGTAACAAAATAAAACTTACGCTCTTTTCGTAAGCTAAGGCGTGAACGACAATTCGCCGTTCAAAAACTTTCCGCGCTTAATGAGCAGTTGCTCATCGCGGAACTTGCCGAACTCATAACCGTTACCCGTTCGGCACACCCTTTCAAAAGGGTACAATACAACTCATTACACTATTGTGGTATGCTATGCATTTTATCACTATGAAAGTACAAAGTCAATAGATTTACAAAACAAATGTTTGCGATTTTTAGGAAGTTTTGTTGAAAATTTTTACCGCACATCTTTTACCCTTTACAAAGCCTGTGCTACGATAGGCTGACGGAAAACAAAAAATATTTTCAGTTGCGTTGGCATTAAAATTGTGATATAATATTAAACGGATACAATAGGGGGTTTCTGTTGTATTGCTTGCAAGCCAAAGTATAGCGTTAATAGTAATGGAAAATCATATTTTGTTCAAAATAAGGTCGAGGTCGTATGTTAAACATTGCCATTGTCGAAGATGAAATAAAAACTCAGGAATTATTGAAATCTTATTTTGCAGATTTCACGAAAAAAAGCGGCGAGGTATTTCAGATTTCGTGCTTTGATAATCCGATTACGTTTCTTTCGAATTACAAAGCGAACTATGATATTGTATTGATGGATATAGAACTTCCTCATATGAACGGAATGGAGGCGTCGCACAAGCTCCGCGAAATGGACAAGGCGGTTACGCTGATTTTCGTTACGAATATGGCTCAGTTCGCGGTCGAGGGCTATTCCGTCAACGCGTTCGACTATATAGTCAAACCCATATCTTCGGACGATTTTTCCTTGAAATTAGAGCGGGCGATTTTAAGGATAAAAAGCAACGATGACCCGAAAATAAAGATTTTAGTAAACTATGCGGTTAAACTAATATCCGTTTCTCAGCTCAAATACGTGGAAGTTATCGGGCATAAGCTCGTATACCACACGCTTGACGGGGAAGACTATCCTACGACGGGCACGCTGAAAGACGTGGAAACGAAGCTGCGCAGTAAAGGTTTTGCCAAGTGTAACAGCTGTTATCTCGTCAATCTTCGCCACGTTTCGGACGTGGACGGGCAGACTGTAACGGTCGGCGGCGAAGTTTTGCAAATCAGCTATCCCAAGCGCAAGGACTTTATGCGCGCGCTCAACGATTTTCTCGGCAATGGGGGAGCGATTATTTGACACAGCTTGAATTTTACAAATCATATCAATTCGTTGCCGAGCTTATAATAGCCGAATTGCTGTTTTGCGTTAAGCTCGACCGCCGCTCGTATTTCTGGCTTCGGCTTCCCGCGGTTCTTGCCGTCGTGGTGGTACTGGCGCGGTTCTTTCCCGTACCGTCCGTGCTTGCGCAGAATGCCCTGTATATTTCCTTTATGTTTTTCTGCATATTCGCATATACCGTCCTCGCGAGCAAACTCCTATTCAAAGAAGACTGGCTTAAAATAGTTTTCTGTATGCTGGCGGGCTACACCGTTCAGCATACCGCATACGAGCTTTATAATCTCGTGCTTACCGTTATGGGCATAAATGCAAACGCACCGATGGGCTCTTACGGCAGCGGGGAAGTCGTGTTTTTTGAAAACCCCTTTGCTACGGTAATGTATATTGCCATCTATACCGTAACGTACTTTCTTGCGGCTTTGCTTTTCGGCAGAAAGATTGAGAGTCGCGAAAAACTTAAAATCACGAACAGTTACATTTTTGTGTTGGCGGTACTGCTGTTTATTATAGACATTATAATCAACGCAATAATAGTATATTATATCGCCGCAGACGGAAACGTGCTTTATCTTTCTATCGTGGGAGTATATAATATTCTTTGCTGTATCGTCGTTTTATTCCTTATGTTCGAGGTGGCGACGCGCCGCAAATTGCAGGACGAGCTCAGTGCGGTCAAATTGTTGCGGCAACGCGAAAAAGAGCAGTACAATATATCTAAAACGAATATCGAGCTGATAAATATGAAGTGCCACGATTTAAAGCACCAAATCCGGAATATCGGCGCGAGCGGTTCACTGAACGAGCAATCGGTCAGGGAAATGGAAAATTTAATACAGATTTACGACTCGGCGCTTCGTACGGGGAACACCGCGCTCGATACGATATTTATGGAAAAACTTTTAAGGTGCAACAAGGACGGCGTACGGCTCAGCTGTATTGCCGACGGGCAGAAACTTAGTTTTATGCGCGAGTACGATATTTATTCTCTGTTCGGCAATCTCATCGATAACGCGATAGAGGCGGTTTTGCCGTTGGAAGAAAGCAAGCGCGTAATATCTTTAAGCGTCCGCGCCGTCAACAACCTTTTGTCGGTCAATCTTCATAACTTTTATGACAGCAAAATAAAATTTGAAAACGGCTTGCCCGTTACTACCAAGCCCGACAAAAACTATCACGGCTTCGGTATGAAAAGCGTGGAGTATATCTGTTCGCGGTACGGCGGCGATTTGTCGATAAAAACCGAAAACAACGTCTTTAACGTAAATATATTGTTCCCGATAACTTAACGTAAGCGTCCTCGAAACGGGGGCGCTTTCTGTTTGGGAAAAATAGGATATGCAGACAAAACCTAAGTTTACGCATAGTTGCTTGAATTCGTAAACTTTTAATGATATTATTTTTGAAAAGATTAATCTGGAGGAAGAGATGAAAAAATCATCGACTGTATTCGCGACGTTTTTTATCATGGTTATGTGCCTGATAATGGTTGCGAGTCCTTTTTTAACTGCCTGCGGTCCTAAGGAAAAGCCAAAGGTAGAAACTTTAACGGTGCGGGACATCACGCTTGACACCTCGGAAGCAAAGACCGAATTTGCTTACGGCGAGCAATTCTCGGCGGAAGGCTTAAAAGTAACGGCGACGCTGAGCGACAGCTCAACGCGCGACGTGCCTCTTTCGTCCTGCCGCATTTCAAAGGTAAACAACGCACCCGGTAAACGCAAGGTCAGCGTAACTTATGCAAGAAAGACCAAGCGTTACGAAGTCGTTTTCCTTGATAAACCCATGCCGCCTATTTCGGAAACTTCGCTTTTGGCAATCGAAGGCGAAGAGGTTTACCGCGTACAGGCTGAGAATATCGACCTTGAAGTTTCCGGCGTCAAAGCGGCGGGCGGCGAGCTTAAACTTACGGGCGGAAACGCGGACGGCGACGGATATATCGGAAACTACGGCGTTGCGGAGAACTACTTCGGATTTACTTTTACCGCCGACAAGGACTATGATAACGAACCGCGGTTTTGAGAGTGGCGAACC
>DOCD01000077.1 GCA_003503945.1 Clostridiales bacterium
TATCGAAGAGGAAAAGCTCGATATGGACTATCCCGATATACCCGAGTACGAGCTTAACGAAAAGCTGTCGAAGGAGAAGCAGGTTTTAGGCGTATACGTCAGCGGTCACCCTTTCGAGAAATATATGAATATGTTCCCCGACTGCACCTTCGATTGCTCGTATCTGGACGATTATGTGGAAGATGAGGACGGAAACCGCACTTATAACCGTATTTCTGACGGTATGCGTATTACTATGGCAGGCATAATAGCTTCTTTCAGGCGTACTATGACCAAGCGCAGCAATAATTATATGGCGTTTTTGACGATAGAGGACGTTTACGGAAGCTTGGAATGCGTTTGCTTCCCCGCGGCGTATGAAAAATTCAAAGCCGAAATTGCAAACGACAAAATCGTCAAAGTGAAGGGCAAGCTTGACGTGGACGAAGAAAAGGGAATTTCGCTTATCATAGACGAAATAGCGTCGATTGACTCCGACAAAATCAACGGCGAGGGTAAGGCGGCGGCGAAGAGAGAAAAATCCGTGCTATGGCTGAACGCGGGTAAGCTCGGCGACGGCGATTTCGAGGAGCTCGTGAATATGCTTGCAAACTACGAGGGAGAATCGGTCTGCAAGATAGTCAGGGGCGACAAACGGTATATTCTGCCTGCGGGCATAAACTATTGCCGCGGACTTCTTGCCGAACTGAGCGCCTTTTTGACCCTCGGCGATATAAAGTTTATAGATAAAACGTAAAACTTCTTAAAAAATGTTGTATTTTTATTTTTCGTCTGTTATAATATAGAATGGAAATGATGTTATATATGTTTCCGTGCGGTCAGGGGCGTAGCATGGATTGCGCAATCAATCGGAGGTTATTATGAAAAGAATAGGCTTGCTTACCAGCGGTGGGGACGCTCCCGGAATGAATGCTTGTATAAGGGCGGTGGTAAGAACCGCCATTTATTACGGTATGGAAGTTTACGGAATCGAGCGCGGCTATCAGGGACTTATCGACGACGATATGATTCCTATGGAAATGCGTTCGGTTTCCGATATCGTTCAGAGAGGCGGCACAAAGCTGCGTACCGCAAGGTGCCTTGAAATGCTTACGAAGGCTGGACAGAAAAAGGCGGTTAAAACCCTCGAAGCAAGAGGCATCGACGGGCTTGTGGTTATCGGCGGCGACGGCTCTTTCAGGGGCGCGAAATGTCTTTCGGAGGGCTACGGCATACCTACGATAGGTATCCCCGGCACGATCGATAACGATCTCGAATACACTGATTACACTCTCGGCTTCGATACCGCGGTAAACACCTGTATTGACGTAATAAACAAGCTTCGCGACACAATGACTTCGCACGAGAGGATTTCGGTTGTCGAGGTTATGGGCAGGCGCTGCGGCGATATTGCGTTGTTTGCGGGCATCGCGAGCGGCGCGGAAATAATAGTTGTTCCCGAAGTAGTGTTCGACCTCGACGATATAGTAATGAAGATAAACCGTTCGAGGGCAAACGGAAAGCACTCTAACATAGTAGTGGTTGCGGAAGGCGTCTGCACCGCGGACGAATTTGCAAAACAATTGCAGTCGGTGACTACATATTCCGTGCGCCCTTCGACGATAGGGCATATTCAGCGCGGCGGTTCCCCGTCAATGGCGGACAGAATGCTTGCGGCGCAGTTCGGCAATAAGGCTGTAAGGCTCCTCAGCGAGGGCATCGGCAACCGCGTTGTCGGTATCCGTAAAAACGAAATAATCGATATGGATATCATAGAGGCTGTAAGCATGAAGAAGAAGTTCAATTACGAGCTGTATGAAACTCTTCAAATGATTTCTATGTAAAATTTATTTAAGCCGCTCGTAAAGCGGCTTTTATTATGCTCGGTATAGGGGGAAAATTTTAATGATTTTGACGGTCTGTCCCAGTCCGTGCATCGACGTTAATATCGAAGTGGATACGCTCAACGTCGGTATGAGCAACAAAATAATAAGCAAAAAAGCTTTTTATACGGGTAAAGCCATAAATATAGCGGTAGGGCTGGCGCGGCTCAACGCGCGGGTATACGCAACGGGCTTTATGTATGAAGAAAACGGAGCGCAGTTCGAGCACGAGCTTCACCGCGAAGGCGTTTCATATAAATTTGTCTGGAACAAAGGTCGCGTGCGCGAAAATTACAAATTTATCGACCGCAAATCCATGCTTACCGAGGTGAACGACGTCAGTACCGAGATAAGCGCGGATAAGCAGGAAGAGCTGTTAAATTATATTAAATCGCTCGGCGAACACTGCGAAGCTATCGTGGTTGCCGGCAGCCTTGCAAAGGGCATGTCGGCTGATTTTTACCATAAAGTTCTGTCGGCGGTGCCGCAATCGGTAATAAAAATCGCGGATACCGAGGGCGAAAGGCTTTTGCAGGCATTAAAAAGCGGTGTTCGGCTTGTAAAACCGAACATCGAGGAGCTTGAAAGGACGTTAAACTGTAAGCTTACGACCAAGGACGATATTTTAAGAGGCTGCAAGGTTATTCTCAATAAGGGCGCGGAGTGCGTTTTGCTTTCGCTCGGCAAAAAAGGTGCGATAATTACCGACGGCAACAAAAATTATCATTGCAAAAGCGTAAACGTTGCAATGAATTCGACGGTAGGCGCAGGCGACGCAATGGTTGCCGCGGCAACCGACGCCATTTTAAAAGGTGGCTCGCTCGAGGATGTTCTCAGATGCGGCGTTGCGGGCGGCACGGCGGCGGTAACTTTGCCCGACAGCATTTCGTTCACCAAAGAAAAATACGAGGAAATACTTTCCTCGCTTACCGTTAAAGAAATTTGATTACAATGCTTGAAATTTGCCGTTATTTATTATATAATGATTAAAACGGTTCAGGAGTTATATTATGTGGGACAGTAAAGCGCCTTTACAGCTTTTAAAGGATATGCCTAAAAAGCTGACAATGGAAAATCTTGAAAAAATTCAACAGGTTATCGACGCGGACAAATATAAAAACAGCTTAATAAGCGGTTTTGATTTGTGCGGTATGTACGCGCCGTTTTGCCGCGATTGCCGCAAAACGAGCATTTATCCGTGCGCTTTGTCGTATATAAAGATGTTACAGGCGGACGGAATGGACGTCACTATCGATGCGCGTCCGGTTGAAAATAAAAAGGCGCAGCCTGCGGCAAAAGCCGAAAAAGAAGAAAATACGGAGACTGCGGTGCGGGCGGAAAAAGCGGTTGAAAGCAAATCCGCCGATGTAGCTGCCGACGTAGCCGAAAGCGAAGCTGCGATAACGAGCGCCGTCGAAACTGAGGAAATTACGGATAGCGTTCCCGTTGAAGCTGCGCCCGCCGAAGTTCGCGAAAAGCGCAAAATCAGGATAGCCGTCGCAAGGAAAAAGATTACCGATTAAACTATGGATAAAAAGCTTATGTGTTTTGTCGCGGTCGAGTTTCCCGACGACCCGAACGTTAAGGGCAGAGAATACTGGTATCTTCTGGGTAAATGCCGCGACGCGGAGGTTGGCGACGGCGTAATCGCCCCGCTCGGCACGCATAACCGCGAACAAACGGGCGTAATACGAAAAGTCGTATTTTCAGATGAACAAAGTGCGCCGTATCCCGTAAAATACATAAAAAATATCAGAACTTTAATTAAAAAGAAAACTCTTTGATTAACAAATCAAAGAGTTTTTTGCTGTAATTGTTTTTTACGGGCGCTGACCCATTCCGCCTTCGAGCGTAAGCGTTTCGCCCGACATATACTTGAAGTCGGGGGAAGCGAGCTGAACGCAGACTCTGCCGATTTCCAGCTCGGAGTTTCCGTAATGCCCCATAGGCGGCATATGCACGTTTGCTTTGAACGCTTCGGGGTTGTATTCTTTCCATTGTTCGAGCTGCGAAGTCCAGGCAAGGGGGCAGACCACGTTCACGTTTATTCCGTCTTTGCCCCATTCTGTGGCGGCAACCCTCGAAAGCCCGCGTATGCCTTCTTTCGCCGCGGCGTAAGCGCTCTGTCCGAAATTTCCGAAAAGCCCCGCGCCCGAAGCGAAGTTGATAACCGTGCCCTTCGTCTTGCAAAGATGGGGGTAGCATGCTTTCATATAATAGAAAGCGGAGTACAGTCCGGAGTAAAGCGCAAGGTTGAACTGGTCGGTGGTGTGTTCTGCAAGCGTAACGCCCGAAGCCGAGGCCTGCGCATTGTTGATAAGCACGTCGATTCTTCCGAACTCGGCAATCGTCTTGTCGATTACGTTTTGAACGGTCGCTTCGTTGTCCGAATTTGCGCTAATATCCGCAGCTACTGCAAGCACTATTATGCCGTACAGCCTTTCAAGCTCTTCTTTTGCCTCTTCGAGCTTTGCTTTGTTTCTGCCCGTAATTACGAGGTTAGCGCCCTCTTTCGCATAGGCAATTGCAATTCCGTAGCCTATCGAGCCCGCCGAGCCGTCCTTCAACGGTTTAGCGCGGCCGCCACCCGTAATTATAGCTGTTTTACCTGTTAAAAATCCCATTTTAATCACCTCTGATACTATTTTACAATAATCTTATGGCGGTTGTCAAATGTTGACTGAAAAGTTTGTTTGTATTATAATAAAATAAATTCGGACGAATATATTTCGTGCAAGGAGGTATATTAATTGCATTATGAGTATTTGTATTGACCTTGATAAATCCTTTACGACTGCGGAAAGCCTTAACGTGTATAACGAAGGGGAGCTTACCGTAATAGACAGAGGTGACGAAAAGTTTGACGGGATTATGGTCGGCTGGTCGCGCATGATTGAGGGCGCGCACGATATGCCCGCCTTCGGTGTAAGTATAAACGACTTAACGCTTAAAGAATTGCAGCACGGTTTATGGGTGGAGTTCGCGTTCGGCGAAGAGTACAAAAGTAACGGAATGCCGTACGAAAAATTGCTGATAAAGGTTGAAAAAGATTTTTACGGCTTCAACCTTATAAGATATACTGCCGAAAGCGGGTATACGGGCAGATGCTTCTATTATGACCTCGTAAACAAGAATATGGATGATTTTTACGACTTATTATTAAAAATTTAGCATAAACAAAGTATTATGTGTGACATAATATGGGAATAAAACGAAAAATCAACTGAAAAAAGCGGAGCTTTTGCTCCGCTTTTATTTTTTTGCTTCTTTATTTTCTTCGAGGGATTTTTTGTATGCGCCGATTGCTTTGCTCAGCTGGTCGGGGCAGGAGGTG
>DOCD01000100.1 GCA_003503945.1 Clostridiales bacterium
TTTTTGTGCTGTTGCTATTTGTTGCATCGTAAGCTTATTGTCATTACTTTTTTCGTTTCAAACAAGAGAAGTTATGACTGCTAATGCGGAAGCAGAAAACTTTATTCAAATATCAGTAATAGATAAAAATAATGGCGTTTGGGAAATTGGAGTAACTAATAAACAGAGTCATAAAATTAAAGTTGAATATAATGAATATATGTGCTTTGGGGCTGATGCAAAAGAATGGGATCTAAGTAACGATGTACGTTATATAGGAAATTTTCAAAGTAATATGTCTTGCTCTGTGAAAATTAGTGAAAATTATTTTGCCGGTTATATAGCTTTTAGTTATCAGTATGGTGGTAAAAGGTATATAACTTATGCAAATAAATTAAACAACGACAAAAAAACATTATCTATATCTAATATTGTAATTTAATTAAGGAGTAAAATATATGAAACTTCCCGAAATGTTCGGCGAGAACGTGTTCAACGATTCCGTTCAGAAAGAAACCCTTCCCAGCGACGTATACAAGGCTTTAAGGGCTACTATCGAGGCGGGCAAACAGCTTGACGTTTCTATTGCGGGCACGGTCGCTTCCGCAATGAAAAAGTGGGCAGTGTCCAAGGGCGCAACCCATTACACGCACTGGTTCCAGCCGCTCACGGGGCTTACCGCGGAAAAGCACGACAGCTTTATCGAGCCCGAGGGCGACAAGGTCATAATGCGCCTTACGGGCAAAAGCCTTATAGTCGGCGAATCGGACGCTTCGAGCTTCCCTTCGGGAGGTTCGCGCGCGACTCATATGGCGCGCGGATATACCGCGTGGGACCCTACCTCGCCCGCGTTCGTCAAAGAGGGTACTTTGTACATACCCACGGTATTCGTGTCGTATACGGGCGAAACTTTGGATAAAAAGGCTCCGCTTCTGCGCTCTATGACGGCAATGGATAAGCAGGCGAAAAGGATTTTGAAGCTTTTCGGCAAGGAATGCAAGAAGGTTTTCACCACAGTAGGTCCCGAACAGGAGTACTTCCTCATTTCGGAAGAAGAATATTTCAAGCGCAAGGATTTGCAGCTTACGGGAAGAACGCTTTTCGGCGCACCCGTAACCCGCGGACAGGAGCTCGAAGACCAGTATTTCGGCGTAATAAAACCCAAGGTTGCGGAATTTATGCGCGATCTGGACAACGAACTTTGGAGCTTCGGCGTTCTTTCGAAAACCAAACATAACGAGGTCGCGCCGGCTCAGCACGAAATGGCGCCCATATTCAGCACGGCGAACACCGCGGTTGACGGAAATATGCTCACTATGGAGCTTATGAAAAAGGTTGCGCGCCGTCACGGGCTCGTATGCCTTTTGCACGAAAAACCCTTCAAGGGCATAAACGGCAGCGGCAAGCACAATAACTGGTCCGTAAACACCGATACGGGCTTCAACCTTTTGAACCCCGGCGAGCAGCCCGAAACGAACACCCTTTTCAAACTCGTTTTAACCGCGGTAATCAAAGCGGTTGACGATTATCAGGGCATACTTCGCGCCTCGGTCGCTTCCGCGGGCAACGACCATAGACTGGGCGCAGACGAAGCGCCCCCCGCGATAATCTCCGTCTATCTCGGCGACCAGCTCGGCGCGCTCGTCGACAGCATAGTCAAGGGCGGCAACTACGTGGGCGGCAAAAAAACACAGAGCTCGATAGGCGTGCCCGAGTCGCCCATATTCCCCAAAGACGCGACCGACAGAAACAGAACTTCGCCCTTCGCGTTCACGGGCAACAAATTCGAATTCAGAATGTTGGGCTCGCAGGCTAACGTGGCGGACGCGAATATCTGCCTTAACACGATAGTCGCCGACGCTTTCGAGCAGTTCGCCGACGAGCTGGAAGGGGCTAAGGATTTCGAAAAAGCCGCAAATTCGCTCATAAAAAGGGAGCTGAAAGCGCACTACCGTATAATTTTCAACCTCGACGGCTACGGCCCCGAATGGGAACCCGAAGCAATGAAACGCGGGCTTTTGAACAACAAGAACACCGCCGACGCCGTGCCCGTCTGCTACGAGGACAAAAACGTGGAGGTGTACGTCCGTCAGGGGGTTTACACCAGAGAGGAAGCTATCGCAAGGGCGGATATCAGGCTTGAAAATTATATCAAGATTATCAACATTGAAGCGCTTACCATGATTGAAATGGCAAAACGCGATATAATACCTTCGGTATCCGACTTTGTTGCCGAGCTGTGCAGTAACGCGGCGGCGAAACAGGCGGTTTTCGCCGATTTGCCTATGGATACCGAGCGCGAGCTCGTGTATAAGCTGTCCGCGCTGAACGACAGGGCGAGCGCGGCGGTATCGAAGCTCGAAAACGATTTAAAAACCGTCGATAAAAGCGACGTCCGCGGCGGCTCGCAGGCGATGGCGCACGTAATCGTACCCGATATGGAAGAGGTAAGGCGCATAGTCGACGAAATGGAAACGCTTACCTCCGCAGATTACTGGCCGTACCCCACGTACTTCGACATATTATACGGAGTTAAGTAGTTAAAGAATTAAAAGCCCGCATCGTGCGGGCTTTTGTTATTATTTTGCGCATAAGGCGCAAACGGAATTTACAAAACGTATTTAAAGTGGTATAATCTGGTTATGTTCGGCGTTAAATTCAAAAAAACTATGCGCGCGTTTGCGGATAACGGAATAAATCTTGTGCTTATAAGCGTTATTACGGGCGTTTTCGCGGGCGTGGTGGTCACGTTTTACAACATATTGATGTCCTTGGGCGAGGAAACCTCGGTAAGCCTTTACGAACTCGTACGCGAAAATCCCGCGTTTGTGCCCGTGCTTTTTATCGGGCTTGCGGCGGGCGCGCTGGTTGTCGGCACCGTGGCAAAATTCGTGCCCATGGTTCGCGGCAGCGGTATCCCGCAGATAGAGGGCGCGGCGCGCGGCAAGGTGCGCTTCAACTGGTACGTGACAATGTGCTCTATGTTCGCAGCTTCTCTTGCGTGCGTGTTTATGGGTTATCCCGCGGGCGCGGAGGGCCCCTCCCTCGAAATCGGCGGCTGCGCGGGCAGCGCGGTCGGCACGCTTTTAAAACGCAACCAGATGGTGAAAAGATTGCAGATTGCAAGCGGCGCAAGCTCGGGGCTTGCGGTAGCGTTCAACGCACCCGTCACGGGGCTTGTTTTCGCAATGGAAGAGGCTTTCCGTTCGTTTTCGCCTCAGGTGTTCATATGCGCGGCGATAAGCGTCATTTCGTCGCTGTTTACCCGCAACGCGCTCCGATTTGCCATTCTCGGCAAGGATAAAGTCGGCTTCACCTTCAAAAACTTCGAGTTTAATTTTGCTTTCGACGGTCAGGGCGCTCTGTTCTGCCTCTGGGTAGTGCTTGCGGCGATAATCGTCGCGCTTCTGGGCGTCGGCTTTTATTACGCCGTTTTCGCAACCAAACGGCTGTTCAAAAAAGTTACGTTTTTTAAAGGCACGGGCAAATATATGATACCGTTCGCCTTTGCGGGCGCGTTCGGGCTTATCACCGTGTATTCTCTTGGTGGCGGGCACGATTTTATTCAGGCGCTGGCGACGGGCGGTACGGGCGATATCCAAATCGAGCGTGTGTTCGGCATAGGGCTTATTTTAAGTCTTCTAATAATCGTCGCGATAAGATGGATTACGGGCGTTATGTCAATGGGCTGCGGCGTGCCGTGCGGAGTGTTTATCCCCATGCTCGCCACGGGCGCGGGCGCGGGCGCGGTCATTTCGGTAATCTTCCAGAAGTGGGGCATGAGCGGCGCGTACGGCGATTATCTCGTAATCATCTGTATGGCGGTTTTCTTCACCTGTATAGTTAAAGCGCCGATAACGGGCATAGTAATGGTTTTCGAGCTCACGGGCGAATTCGTCAATTTCCTGCCCGCGCTTATCGGCATAGTGATAGGCTACCTCATAGGCATGCTTTTCAAAACCGAAGCCATTTACGAAAAGAACCTCGAACAGTACATCGAGGATCAGAAAATTCACGCTCATTTCCGCAAGGAATGCGTGCGCGTTTGTATCCGCGAGCACTCCAAGGCGGACGGAGCGCTCGTAAGAGCGGTCGTATGGCCTACGAACGGACTTGTCGTAGAGCTTATCCACGCCGACGGCACGCAGACCGTCCCCGACGGCGAAACTATGCTTCACGCCGGTCAGGAAATCGTGTTCGAGTGCGAAACGGACAGCCGCGAGGAGCTTTTGGATTATCTTTACGATTTAGTCGGCAGACCCGAGAAATAAATTTGATTATCTTGACTAATCGGTCGCGTTGCGGTATAATATATAATGTTTGACAAAATCCGCGTTTGCGGAAAAAATATCAAGAGGTAAGGCAAATGCTTACAAGTATCTGTGGAATTAACTGGGGCGACGAGGGTAAAGGCAGAATGGTTGACCTTTTATCCCGCGATTTCGACGTGGTTTGCCGCTATCAGGGCGGAAACAACGCGGGGCATACCGTCATAAACGAAAGGGGTAAATTCATACTCAATCTTCTTCCTTCGGGCATACTGCGCGAGGACGTCGTCAACGTAATGGGCCCCGGTATGGTTATCGATTTAAAGCACCTTTGCGGAGAAATACAAAAGCTGCGCGAAAGCGGAATAAAAATCACCCCCGAAAACCTTAAAATAAGCGACAAAGCCATTATAACGATGCCCTATAACGTATTGCAGGATATAATGGAAGAGGACAGACTTACAAAGGCGACGGGCAAGCCCTACGGCTCGACGCGCAGAGGTATAGCGCCCGTGTACGCCGACAAGTATATGAAAAAGGCTTTCCGCATGGGCGAGCTTTTAAATACCGAGCTCCTTTATAAGAGGCTGCCCGATATCGTCGCGTGGAAAAATATGACCATAAAGGCGTACGGCTTCGAGCCCGTGACCGTAGAGGAAATGAAAGAGTACTTCGAAACCTACGGCAAGCCCCTTGCGGAGTACGTTACGGATACGGGGCTTTTCCTCAATAAAGCCAACGCGGACGGCAAGAATATAATGTTCGAAGCTCAGCTCGGCGCGCTTCGCGATATCGATTACGGCATAGTGCCCTACACTTCGTCGTCGTCGACGATAGCGGCGTACGCGCCCATAGGCGCGGGCGTGCCCAACCTCAAACTCACAAATTCGATAGGCATTATGAAAGCCTATTCGAGCTGCGTCGGCGCGGGCCCCTTCACCTGCGAGTACTTCGGCGAAAAGGCGGAAAAGCTGCGCGAGCTCGGCGGCGAGTACGGCGCGGCGACGGGCAGACCGAGAAGGGTTGGACCCTTCGACGTGGTAGCTTCGCGCTACGGCATACGCTGTCAGGGCGCCGACGAAATCGCGCTTACTAAACTTGACGTTCTGGACGACTATGAGGAAATCGAAATCTGCACGCACTATCTTTTGAACGGCAAAATAATCGACGAATTTCCTTTTACCGACGTTTTAGACGAGTGCAAGCCCGTGTTCGAAAAGGTAAAGGGCTGGCACACCGATTTGTCGAAGTGCAGAAAAGCCGAGGATTTGCCCAAAGAGGCAATGGACTACATAAAGCTTCTGGAAAAGCTTTGCGGCTGTAAAATCCGTTACGTGTCCGTCGGCGCGGAGCGCGACGCTTACATAAAACTTTAATATAATAACCGTCTGCGAAAGTATCGCAGACGGATTTTTTTGACCGTTGTTTTAAAATTTTATTTCCGAATATATAGGCAAGCTGTTATAAATTCGAACTTATTACAGCTAGCCTATCCACAAGCGTTACGAATTCGCGCTTATAGTCGTCGTCCGCAACGTAGGCGGAAAGGTCGTCGAGTCTGTTCATGACGGCTTTTAACGAAGCCGTGCCCTTGAATTTCGAGTTTCTCAAAATCAGCCCGAATTCCGCCACGCAGCCGATAAAATCCATATCCGAGGACGAGGGGGAGGAAAGGCTTACCTGCGCCGTCGCGTTCTTTCATAATTACTATTTTGTATCACAAATCTTTATTTGTCAACGGAAATAATTGCAAAGACTAAAATATTTGCTTATAATAAAAGTATGAAATTTTATAAAATGCAGGGTATCGGCAACGATTACATATATTTCGACTGTATGAGCGGCGAAATTGCCGAACCCGAAAAACTTTCGATTAAGCTTTCGGACAGGCGCTTCGGCATAGGCGGCGACGGAATTATCCTTTTGTGCAAGTCGGACGTTGCCGACTGCAAAATGCGTATGTTCAACGCGGACGGCTCGGAGGGAAAAATGTGCGGCAACGGCATACGCTGCCTCGGCAAGCTCGCGCGGGATTTAGGTTACGTTTCGGGCGATAATTGCACGGTTGAAACCCTTTCGGGCGTGAAAAAACTTTATTTCTTTTTCGGAGACGACGGCAAGGTCGAAAGCGTAAAGGTGGATATGGGCGCGCCCGAACTTGACGGCAGGCTTATCCCGTCTACTGTCGAGGGCGAAAGGGTTGTGGGTTATCCTTTAACGGTAGGCGGAAAAACTTATGCGGTTACGCTTGTCAATATGGGCAATCCGCACTGCGTTATCTTTGCCGACCCCGACTTCACCGACGTCGAAGGCGTTGGCAGGCAGTTTGAGAACAGCCCCGTTTTCCCCGACAGGGTCAATACGGAGTTCGTAAAGGTAACGGGCAAAAACTCGCTTAAAATGCGCGTATGGGAGCGGGGCAGCGGCGAAACGTACGCCTGCGGCACGGGCGCGTGCGCCGCGGTGGTTGCCGCCGTACTGAACGGATACTGTAATGCGGGCGAAGCGGTGACGGTAAGCCTTTTGGGCGGCGACCTTAAAATTATTTACACCGGCGACGCTGTTTATATGACGGGCGCGGCTACCCTCGTGTTCACGGGCGACGTTAAAATTTAGTTAAAATTTAGTTTGAGGCAAATTTGTTAAAACTGTTGAAAAACGCTTAAACATGTGTTAAGTTATATATGTATAATTTTTAAGTTAAGGAGGACAATTATGAGGAAAAAACTGCTTATGGCATTGCTTGCCGTAACGGCTTCCGTAACCTGCGCGTTAGGGCTTGCCGCGTGCGGTGAAGATGAAAAGAAAGGCGCAGTCTGGGGAGAGGAATATTCCGTGCAGGCAGCTTATGCGGTTGCAACCGAGCTCGGCTATAAAGGCACGCTCGAAGAGTTCATAGCTTCGATAAGCGGTAAAGACGGAACCGACGGCGAGGACGGTAAAGACGGTAAAGACGGTAAAGACGGTATCGACGGCATTAACGGCAAAGACGGTATCGACGGAAAGGGTATAGATAAAGTAGAAGTTAATTCCGACGGAGAAATTGTCATAACCTTTACCGACGAAACTACTAAAAATTTGGGTACGCTTCCCGATTGCAAGCACAGCTATACGCAGTGGGAAACAGGTTTGACGCCTACTTGTACTTCAATCGGTTACGACTTGCGCACATGTACAAAATGCGGCGATAAAGATTATAAAATTATTGAACAGACTGATCATACTTGGGACGACGGGGTAGTTTTGATAAAGCCCACGACCAAACAAACGGGGCTTCAACTTTACAGCTGTACTGTTTGCAGGACGGCGAAAACCGAAGTTTTGGATAAGATTGAAGCTATGTCGGAAGAAGAATGGCGCGCAGCCGTTCACGCAACTATTATGTCGGATAATTTCACGTACGAAGCCGAATCAAATTCGTATAGCGCCGCGGAGCCTATGTGCTATGAGAAAGTTGCTTTCAATTTAGACGAAGGCGTTTCTTCTTATTATTCGGATAGGATACAAGATGACTGCAATTATAAAGAAACAGTGTATTACAAGCTTGACCAGGTAGATAGAATAAGCTTTAATAAAACAAGCCGTACATATAAAAACGATCCGTTGAAAAACGAAATTATCGGCTGTGTATACTCCGCAACCGAAAGCGATTATTCCAACAAAGATTATAAAGAACACCCGGAAGAGGTAAAATTCGAATTAGATAATCATCACTATTCTTCTACGCTTAGACCTTTGGGTATGCAGCTCACTGACAATATATGGGACGGACGATTGCTCGAGGACGCTTACGAATGTTTTGAGTTTGACGGTGAAACTCAATCTTACGTTTATGTCGGCAAAGCGGGTATGATTTATTCGTTTAAATATGCCGATGGCTATATTTCTGAGTTTTGCACGTATGTTGAAGATCAATACGGTACAAAAAGCATGGTTATGACTTTTTCCGATTACGGAACTACGAAAGTCACTGTCCCGCAGGAGCTTATCGACGAAGCTCACGAAAAGGGGCTTGAATACGAATATTGGTACGGTTTGGAACCGAATACGGAAATAGTCGTTAAACCTCAGTACTTCGGATATAATTTAACGGCAATCGGCGCGAGTGCATTTTATGGCGAAAACGGGCTTATAAAAATAACGATCCCGGAAACCGTAAATACAATATGCGGATACGCATTTTATGATTGCATAAACCTTAAAGATATAGTTTTCGGGGGCACGAAAGCTCAGTGGGAAGCAATCGAAAAGGGCGAATGCTGGGACGAGGGCGTAACGCATTATACGGTGCACTGTACTGACGTCGATATCGAAGGGCTTACGACCTACAATTTCGAGGCGGAGCTTACCGATTTGACGGATTTCGTCGGCAACGGGTTATCAGGCTCTGCCGTGGGTAAGGGCGCGATTGTCAAGGACAGCGGCTATGCGAACGCAAGCGGCGGCTTTTGGGTCGATTATCTTTACGATAAAGGTTGCAGCCTTACTTTCGAGTTCGATAGCGATAAAGCGGTTTCCAACGCAACGCTTATTTTGAGGCTTTCGGCAAGCTTTATTGAGGAGCTCATTCTTACGGAAGAAGATTTGGTTATCGAGGTGAACGGTCAGGCGTTGCAATTCGGGCAGATTAAAATTTCGGATATCGACCCTGATATATATTCCAGAACTCACCCCTTCGACGATTTTACGGTCGGTACGGCGCTGAACTTAACGCAAGGTAAAAACATTGTGACTATTACCGTAACGGGCAAAAGAGATTACGGCGCGGCGGCGGGCACGCTTCAAGCGCTTGCGCCTATGGTCGACTGTATTAAAATTACTACGACGGCAAATCTTACCTGGAATCCTTGCACGGAAAATTTAGGCTGAAAAAATAAAATAAATTTACGGCGGCGCAATTCTTGCAAT
>DOCD01000068.1:0-243 GCA_003503945.1 Clostridiales bacterium
GCCTCGTTATTGTTATTCGCCCGCAAACTGCGAGTTGTAAAGCCCTGCATAAAAGCCGTTTTGTGCGATAAGCTCGTCATGGTTGCCCTGCTCGACAATGTTACCGTCGCGCATTACAAGTATTAAATCGGCGTTCTTTATAGTCGAAAGTCGGTGCGCGATTACGAAGCTCGTTCTGCCTTCGGTGAGTTTATCCATAGCCGTCTGGATAATTTCCTCCGTACGGGTATCCACGTTGGAGGT
>DOCD01000068.1:531-4849 GCA_003503945.1 Clostridiales bacterium
CGTACGGGTATCCACGTTGGAGGTTGCCTCGTCCAAAATCAGCAGCGGCGAATTTTCCGCCATTGCGCGCGCAATGGTTATAAGCTGTTTCTGCCCGCCTGATATATTCGTTTCGTTTTCGACGTAGAAATCAAGCCCGCCAGGCAAAGTGTTGATATAATGAGCAACACCCGCCTCCTTCAAAATACCTTTGAGCCGTTCTTCTGATACGCTCTGCTTGGAAAATAGGATATTTTCGCGCATGGTGCCCTCAAACATCCACGTATCTTGCAAAACCATACCGAAAATATCGTGGATTTCCTCGCGAGACATATCGTTTATCGAAACTCCGTCTATCGTTATATCACCGTCGTTGAGTTCGTAAAAGCGCATTAAAAGGTTGACAAGCGTGGTCTTGCCCGCGCCAGTAGGCCCGACTATCGCGACCTTCATGCCCGCCTTTATTTTCGCCGAGAAATCGGGGATAATTATCTTGTCGGGCGAGTACCCGAAGCGGACGTTCTTAAACTCTACGTCGCCCTTTATTTTATTGTTGCCCACAAGAAGCTTGCGCTCCTTCCCGCTTTCGTCCGAAAGCTCGTTCTGCTCCAAAAAGTCGAACACCCTTGCCGACGCGCCCGCAGCCATCTGCAAGCTCGAAGCCGCCTGCGCAAGCTGCGACATAGGGCTCTGGAAAAGGTTTACGTATACCATAAACGCCGTTATCGTGCCGAAGGTTACGCCCGAATCGCCGTCGGATATCAAAAGCCCGCCGACGACGCACACCGCCGCATAGGCGAAATATGCGATAAAGTTCATTGCGGGCTGCAATACGCCCATAATCGACTGACCTCTGAACACCCCTCGGCGCATTTTGCGGTTGCTTACCTCGAAATCCTCCGCCATTCTCGCGCCGGCGTTGAACGCCTTTATAACCGCGTGACCCGAATAGTTTTCTTCCGCCTTACCGTTCAGGTCGCCGAGATACTGCTGGTTTTTCCTGAACTGCGGCATAGCGCACTTTGTAAGCACCGTTATCATAACCAGCATTAAAGGTATCATCAAAAGCACGGTAAGCGCCATCTGCCACGCCGTTACGAACATTGCGATTAAAACGCCGACGAGCATGCACACAGATGAGAGGAACATCGCCACAGCCTGGTCCATCGACTGACCTATCGTGTCGACGTCGTTGGTGATTACCGAAAGCGTGTCGCCGTACTGGTGCGCGTCGAAATATCCGAGCGGTACGCGGTTGATTTTATGCGAAATTTCACTGCGCATTCCGCGCGTGAATTTCTGCGTTACCGTAGTCATTACGAAGTTCGCGATATAATTGCAAAGTGCGTTACAGCCGTAAAAAACAATTAAAACTATCGCGAAATTCATTATCTTTTTCATATCGATATCGCGGGTGAAGGCGTGGTCGGCAATTTCGTCGGTAAGCTTAGAAAGCCACTGCGGTGCGTACACCGAAAGCACGGTCGAAACCGCGATAAACAGAAAAGTTACGATTATTTGCGGAAGGTACGGCTTCAACGCCTTGAAAAGGTTTTTTATACTGCCCTTTCCGCCGTCGCCTATAACAGGTTTTCCGTGCATCATAAGCCGAGTTCCTCCTTTGAAAGCTGCGAAAGCGCGATTTCGCGGTAGACGTCACAGGTGGTCAAAAGCTCCTTATGCGTACCTATACCCACGGCTTTGCCGCTGTCGAGGACGATTATTTTATCCGCGTCCATAATAGTGCCTATCCTCTGCGCGACAATGAGCTTCGTCGCGCCGTCCGCCGCCGCTTTCAGGTTTTCGCGCACCTTTTTATCCGTCTTGTAGTCGAGCGCGGAGAACGAATCGTCGAATATGAATATTTCGGGCTTAACCGCGACGGCGCGCGCAATCGAAAGCCTTTGCTTCTGCCCGCCCGAAACGTTTTTGCCGCCCTGTGAAATTGCCGAGTTATAACCGTTTTCCATTTGCGAAACAAACTCGTCCGCTTCGGCGACCTTGGCAGCGGCAACTATTTCCTCGTCGGATATATCGGGCGCCCCGAACGCGATATTGCTTTTTACCGTACCCGAAAACAGCACGCCCTTTTGCGGAACGTAGCCTATAAGCCTGCGCAAAGTGCTCTGCTTTAAGTTTTTTACGTCGACGCCGTCGACAAGCACCTGCCCCTCGGTAGCGTCGAAAAAGCGGGGCACGAGGTTGATAAGCGTAGATTTGCCGCTGCCCGTCGAGCCGATAAACGCGACCGTTTCGCCCTTTTCCGCCCTGAAGCTGATATTCTGTATAACCTTTTCGTCCGAGTCGGAATACTCGAAAGACACGTTTTTGAACTCAACCGTGCCTACTTCCTTTAAAGGCTGTTCGGTTTCGGGGTCGGCAACCGAAAGCGGGGTTTCGAGCACCTCGTTTATACGTTTTGCGGATACCTGCGCACGCGGAAGAAGAACGAACATCATCATAACCATCATAAACGCCATAATGATTTGCGAAGCAAGCTGCATAAACGCCGCAACCGTGGCGTAGTCGGTATCGCCCGCGTTTATAAGCGACGCGCCGAGCCAGTAAATGGCAAGCGCAACGCCGTTCATAATCAGCATCATTACGGGCGACATAAGCGACATCATTCTGCCCGTAAATAATTGGGTTTTTGTTATTTTTTCGTTCGCCTCTTCGAATTTGCGCTGCTGGTAATCCTCCGCGTTGTACGCGCGGATAACCCTTATACCCGTCAGATTTTCGCGGGATACGCCGTTTAATCTGTCGACGAGCTTTTGCATTATTTTGAATTTAGGCATTACGAACACCATTAAAAGCGCAAGGAAAGCCACCAAAAGCACGACTGCGATTATAGTCGCAACGGTGAGCTGGGTGCTCGCCGTCTGGATTTTGAGTATCGCCCACACTGCCGTAATGGGCGCGGCGACAGCCATACGCAGCATGAGTATGTTAGCCATTTGCACCTGCTGAACGTCGTTCGTGGTACGGGTTATGAGCGAAGGCGTCGAAAATTTGTCGCGCTCGGCAATGGAAAAGCCGTCCACCTTGTTGTAGACCTCCGTCCTTATCCTTGCCGAAAGATTAGCGGAAACGAACGACGCGATAAGCCCCACAAGCATCTGCGCCACTCCGCTGCCGCCCGCGACGAGCAGCATCATACCGCCGTTGTACCAGATATCGCCCGTGGTTGCAAGATTTAAGCTTACTTTGGTTATCGCCGTTATAATATCTTTGGTGTAGTCGACGAGCAGCATCGTACACCATACCTGCACTACGGTAAGCCCCAGAAGCACGGCAAGCAATATCCAGTCGACGAGTCGTAATTTTTTGTATAATTTAACCATAAACTTCCTTTTCCAGATTATTTCGAAAAATATATTACCATATATATAAACGCAGTGTAAACGATATAATGTGCATATATTTTAAAATTCATAAAACTTTCATTAATAACGGCAAGTGCGAATAATGCGTGAAAAACTACCCAAAATACTTTTGACGGAGGATAAATATGCAATTTGACGAAACCAAGACTTACAGAAATCTTGCAAGAAGCTTTGCGGGTGAAAGTCAGGCGGGAATGAGATATCAGCTGATTGCGCGTACGGCTACGCAGCAAGGCTACGTCACGCTTGCCGACACCGTTAAAGTGCTTGCAAAGAACGAAACGGTACACGCGAGAAGATTTTTCGAAGAGCTTACAAAGCGCGGTGAAAAGCTTGACAACGTCGACCTCGACGCGGGCTACCCCTTTCACAGCGGTGATTTGGGCGAATGCCTGAAATTTGCCGCGGACGACGAACATCAAGAACACGCCGTAATCTATCCGGCTTTTGCGAAAGACGCCGAGGAAGAAGGATTTAAAGATATAGCGGCATTGTACAAACTGGTCGCACAGGTTGAACAGCGGCACGAAATGATTTTCAAATATCTTCACGAAGCGTTCGACAAGGGCGTGCTTTTCAGTAACGAAGCGCCTATTTTGTATATTTGCAGCGAGTGCGGATATATGCATACTTCGACAAAAGCATGGGACGTGTGCCCTTTATGCAAATCAAGTCAGGGTTACGTTGAATTGCATATTCCGTTTCAGAAGGAGAAAATATGAAAAAGACTAACGAAAACAAGCAGGCTCAGAACGTAAAGAACTGCGGCGGCAACAAGAAGAACTGCGGGTCGAAGAACAGTGAAAAGAACACGAAAAACTGCAAATAAGTTTAAAGACAGTTTTGACCCCAACGGAAGTTACACGGGTACGCCCGTAGACGGCGGAAAGCCTATACAGGACGTCGACGATTTATAATATACTTGTGTAACGCTAAAAAGGGCGGCGGACGAT
>DOCD01000011.1:0-554 GCA_003503945.1 Clostridiales bacterium
TAATAACGATTTCTCAATTTGTTGAAGTATTATATGCGTTTTTTGTCTTAAATTACCCAAATTACCGTCATTATGTATGACATAATACTCTTTAAAACTGTTATTATCGTAATTATACTGATTATTTATACGATTTTCGACTTGTTGCGCGGTCAAATTGTCCCTTTCGCATACTGACTTTATGCGTTCGGACTTATTGCGCAAAACTACTATTACACCGTCAAAAAGCTTTTCAAAACCTCCCTCGAAAAGCAACGGCACCTCGCAAAAGAAAAGTCCTTCGCCATGCATTGCTTTTAAAACCCTGCCCATAATCAGAGGGTGCGTCAAAGAGTTCAGTTTTTCAAGTTCCGCCCTGTCGTTGAAAACTATTTCCGATAGCTTATGTCTGTCAAGTAGTCCGTCAGGCGCGACTACTCCTTCAAACTTCATAGACAGCTTGTTTAAAAACTCACTCTCGCGTAACAGCTCCTTATATTCGTCGTCGCAGGAAATCACTTTAAAGCCGCTTTCGGCAATCATACCCGCCACCGCGGACTTCCCGCTGCCTATGC
>DOCD01000011.1:784-3305 GCA_003503945.1 Clostridiales bacterium
TGCCCTATGCCGCCCGTTATGGCAATTTTATAATTATTTGGCTTCATACCAGTTTTTACCCGTATGCACTTCTACTGTAAGCGGCACGTTAAGTTTTACTGCGTTTTCCATTTCGTGTTTTAAAATTTCGGCAGCCTTATCCTTTTCCTCTTCGGGCGCATCAAGCACAAGCTCGTCGTGAACCTGTAATATAAGCTTTGCTTTTAAGCCGGCTTTTTTAAGCGAGTTCGCCACGTTAAGCATAGCTATCTTTATTATATCCGCGCTTGACCCCTGCAACGGCATATTCATAGCCGCACGTTCGCCGAAAAGACGGAGATTAAAGTTAGGCGAATTAATTTCGGGGATAATGCGCTTCCTCCCCGTCAAGGTAGAAATGTAACCGTGCTTTTTTGCAAATTCGACGTTCGAATTCATATAGTCCTTAACCGCACTGTACGTTTCAAAATATTTTTCAATATATCCGCGCGCTGTAGATAACGGAATATCGAGATTTTTCGAAAGTCCGAAATCGCTTATACCGTAAATTATGCCGAAGTTCACCGCTTTCGCTTCTCTACGCATTTTTGGCGTAACTTCATCAAGATTTACCCCGAACACCTGCGAAGCCGTGACGGAGTGTATATCGACGCCGTCGTTATAGGCTTTTACAAGCTCCTTACAGCCCGAAAAATGCGCAAGTAACCTGAGTTCAATCTGAGAGTAATCGGCGTCAATAAACACGTTACCGTCGCGAGGAACAAATAGCTTTCTCAATTCCCTGCCTTCGTTTTCACGTATGGGAATATTTTGCAGATTGGGGTTTGTGCTTGAAAGCCTGCCCGTGCTCGTAATTGTCTGGTTATAAGTCGTATGCACAATCGGGTCGGTTTTATCGATAAGCGGCCTGTACCCTTCGAGATACGTCGAGCGCAGTTTCTGATACATTCTATACTTTAATATATCGTCGATTACGGGATTATCGCCTTTGAGTTTTTCAAGCACGTCAGCGCTCGTGGAGTACTTACCTGTTTTCTTCTTAACCGCCGTAATCCCGAGCTTGTTATAAAGCACGTCGCCAAGTTGCGTAGGTGAATTCAAATTGAATTCTTGTCCGCATTTTTCAAAAATTTTATTCTTGTATTCGGCAATTATAGCCTCGTATCTTTCGGAAAGCTCATTTAGAACGTCAAGACTGAGTTTAACCCCTTCGCGCTCCATTTCAAACAGAACCGCGGCAAGCGGCTTTTCAAAATCCTCATATAGGCTTTCAGTTTTATCTTCCGCAAGCATCTGCTTATATTTTTCGAAAAGCGAGCTCAAAGCATAAGCCGAATATTCGAAGTCGTACAGATAATATTCGCAAAGTCCTTTCAAATCAAGATTAGCCGCATTGAAATCGCAAAGATATTTTGCAAGCGAAACGTCCTCGAAGCGGCATTTGCACTCAATCCCGAAGTTATTCAGAACATGCATAATCTGCTTTGAAGAAAATGCGACGACCGTGTTTTTATCATTGCCGAAAATAGCGGAAAGAATTTTTACGTAATCATCGTTATCAATCCCGTCACCCCCGCAAATCAATTTATACTCTTTACCTTCAACGTAAATTTCCGCACCTTTATCTTCGACTTCCGCGCTGAAAAAGTTTGCGTTCAGCGCGTCCCGAATATCAGAGAATAACTTGCACTCGATTTTTTCCGGATACTTCCTTTCATCCTGTTCGCTTTTTGCTTCCTCTGTAAAGATATCCAGACCCAAAAAACTGTTGAACTCAAACTCTTTAAACAGTTTTTTTACGTCGGCGCCGTATTTAACGGGTGCAACGCAATCCTTTAAATCAACTTCGATATCACAATTCCTGTCTATCGTGGCAAGCTTATACGAAAGGTACGCAAGCTCCTGATTATTGAATAATTTTTCCCTGACGGCACCTTTAAGATATCCCACATTTTCATACACTCCGTCAAGAGTTTCATATTTTTCAAGCAAATCGAGCGCCGTCTTTTCACCTATACCCGGAACGCCGGGGATATTGTCGGACTTATCTCCCATAAGCGCCTTCAAATCGATTACCTGCGACGGCATAATTGACGTTTGTTCTTTGAAATTCTCAATGTTCAGTTTTTGCAGTTCGGAAACGCCCTTCACTGTAAAACAAACGTCGGTTTTTTCGTCGACGAGCTGAAAACTGTCTCTGTCGCCGGTATAAATATAGCTATGCACGTCAAACTTTTTCGACAGTGTGCCTATTATGTCGTCTGCCTCCAACCCCTCTTTCGCGCAAACCGCTATTTTCATAGCTGACAGCAGGCTTTTGAGCGGCTCAACCTGAGCTGCAAGGTCGTCCGGCATACCTTTGCGGTTTGCCTTGTAATCGGAATACATTTCATGCCTGAAAGTGGGCGCTTTTAAATCGAACGCAACTATTATGTATTCGGGTTTCTCATCTTCGAGTATTTTGAATAGTAATTTCGTAAACCCGAATACGGCATTTGTAGGCATTCCGCTGCGGGTCGTAAAAATGGGCGTAGCATAATAC
>DOCD01000161.1 GCA_003503945.1 Clostridiales bacterium
ATAGAAAAAGCGTGTGAAATTGCCGATAAGGCGTATGTTTCATTGCTCGGGCAAATTAAAGAGGGTATGACCGAAAACGACGTCGCTGCACTACTTGAATATCTTATGCGCGGTTTAGGCGCAAGCGGTACAAGCTTCGATACGATCGTGGCGTTCGGTGCAAACTCGAGCGTGCCGCATCACGAAACCGGTTTTGATAAGTTGAAGTTCGGTGATATAGTTCTTATCGATTTCGGGTGCAAGTTCGGCGGCTATTGCTCGGACTGTACACGTACTTTCCTTTTCGGAGACGATAATAAACACTCCGAGTTTAAAACTGCGTATTCACACGTTCTCGAAGCGCATATGCTCGTAAAAGAAAAACTTGTTTCGGGTATGACGGGTAAAGAGGCTGATTTTATTGCGAGGGATTACTTAAAGCGAAATAACCTCGATAAATTTTTCACTCATTCGCTCGGGCACGGTATCGGCATTAATATTCACGAATTCCCTCGGCTTTCGTACAAAAGCGACGACGTGTTAACTGACGGAATGGTGTTTTCGGACGAGCCGGGAATTTATCTTGCGGGCAAGTACGGTATAAGGATAGAAGACAGCGTAATGCTTAAAAACGGTAAGGTGGTCAGTTTGACGGATTCCGATAAAAAATTGACCGTATTATAAAAATTTAAACTTTGAATGAATAAAGGAGATAGTTATGGCATCTATTTTAGCAGGCGACATCAGAAAAGGCACCACGTTTGAATACAATGGTAAGGGCGTTTATACGGTAACCGAATTTCAGCACGTTAAACCCGGAAAAGGCGCGGCGTTCGTCAGGACGACGCTTAAAAACGTGGTTACGGGACAAGTCCTTTCGGATATTACTTTCAACCCTACGGCAAAGCTCGAAACGGCACAGGTTGAAACGAGAAAGATGACTTATTCTTATACCGACGGCGAGTTCTATTATTTTATGGATCCGGATTCGTTTGAAATGATTACGCTTAATCTCGATCAGGTAGAAGACGCGCTCAAATATATTAAGGAAAACGATAACGTAACGATAAAATTCCTTAAAGGTACGGCTTTCTCGGTTGAACCCGAAAACTTTGTCGAGCTTAAAATTACCGAGTGTGAGCCCGGCGTTAAGGGCAATACCGCGACCAACGCAATGAAAAATGCTACGGTTGAAACGGGGGCTACGATACAGGTGCCTATGTTCGTTGAAGAGGGTGAAATTATCCGTATCGATACCCGCACCGGCGAATATATGTCAAGGGTCGGAAAATAATTGAAGGCCGTAATTCAACGGGTTAAGCGTACTTCGCTTTCGGTAGAAGGCAAGCTTATATCGGAAATTCCTTTCGGGCTTGCGGTCTATCTCGGCGTTAAAACGGGCGACGAGGACGGTTGCGCGGCTGCCATGGCAGGCAAAATTTCAAGGCTGAGGATTTTCGAGGACGGCAACGGTAAAATGAATTTGTCGGTATCGGACGTCGGCGGCGAAGTTTTGCTTATTTCGCAGTTTACTCTGTACGGCGATTGCTCGCACGGGAACAGACCGAGCTTCACTTTGGCAGAACGACCCGAACGCGCAAATTTTTTGTATGAAAGGACCGCGGAGGAGCTCAGGCTCTTGGGTATAACCGTAAAAAAGGGGATATTCGGCGCGGATATGAAGATAAGCCAGTTTAACGACGGACCCGTAACAATAATTTACGAAATATGAAAAAGGGCGAATTTGAGCCCTTTTTTGTCTTAGCTATGAAAATATTAAAGCATTTTATAACGATTACCCGTCACCGTCATCTGGTTATTAAGAACTGTTTCAGGGTCGGGCTGATACGTCAAGGGCTGACGCACGATTTGTCGAAGTACGGATTTTCGGAGTTCTGGGCGGGTGCGAAATATTATCAGGGCAGCCGCAGCCCGCAGGCGAGGGAAAGGGAAGTTTTGGGGTATTCCGCCGCATGGCTTCACCATAAGGGCAGAAATAAGCATCACTTCGAATACTGGACGGACTTTGCGGACGGAAGAAAAGTTTACGTCAAAATGCCGTCCGAATATTTTGCCGAAATGATTTGCGATCGCGTTGCCGCCAGTAAAATATATTTAAAAAAAGCTTATACCGACGCGTCGCCTTTGGAATATTTTCTTGACAAAACCGATAAAGACGGTATGAACGATGAAACGCTTAAGGACCTTGAATATTTTTTGACTATGCTCAAAGAAAAAGGCGAAAAGTATATGTTCAGGCAGCTTAAAAAGTTTGTTAAAGATAGCAAAAATAAAGGGAAACGCGCGTAAGATTTACGCGCGTTCCTTTTATTTTGTCCTTGAAATCGAGGTATTGTCGCATTCTCTGTTGCGCAGTTCCTTGACAGGGTGTTCCTTATCCTGATAGCGGTAATCTCTGCCGAGCCGCTCAATCGCTTTTTGTATAACGATGTGGGAGGGGTTCTTTTCGGGGTCGCCCGACATAAATTTCTGGTAATCGAAATATCTGTGGTCGTCGGGAATCTTCCT
This sequence comes from Clostridiales bacterium, assembly GCA_003503945.1. GTDB lineage: Bacteria > Bacillota > Clostridia > Christensenellales > Borkfalkiaceae > Coproplasma. Next base: position 2,509 of record DOCD01000161.1, read on the forward strand.
TATATCTTTGAAATCGCGTATTTGCTGAGTATTGTCTGCGGTAAGCCGTATAGTTTCTTCGAGGACTTTACGGATATATTCCTTATTGCCGCCTAATTTTAAGAGCTTAGGGAATTCGCCGTCGCCGCAAACCGATTCAAAAGTTTTATTTTCAAACTTTTTCAGAAGCTTAGCTGCGGTTTTAAGATGCGCAACTTCCATTTTAAAATGCTCTTCCCAGATTTTCTTTATAAAATCCACGCTTTCGTCCTGCATTGCTGAATAGTAAAGCCAACATTCGCAATATTCGTGCATAACCCACTGTTCAAGCCAGCTTAAATTCGGGTCTTTAAGACTTTCGTATTGAGTTACGTGCGCTTCTTCAATCATTGCGATTTCTGCATAAAGTTTTCTACCCAAATCGTTTTTGTACCATTGCGCGATATTCATATAATAGTTCATAGTCTGTTGTTCAGCAGCGGTTATCGTGCCGGCTACAAGTTTGCTGTACAAATCGGCTTTTTCGGCGTTCATGTGCGGAGATACGTCGTCGGAGGGGTAGCGGTGTTCGGCGATAGTGGGTCTGCCGGGCATAATTTCTGTAAACTTACCCACGAGGATATCCGCGTCTTCGCCTTTGTCCATTTTCAGAAGATTAGCGTAACGGTAAAGGTGGTCGAAGTCTTCGAGTAAAGCAAAATTTAACGCTTTGATATTTGCCGCATCTTTTTCATGGCGCGCAAGTACTGCCGTGAGGTCTACGGCGAGCTGTTCGTACGCAATGGTTGTTTCGAGTATGCTCTCGTTTATAGGTTTTAAACAACTGATACGCTTTTGCTGTTGCTGTTCCTGACGGCGCACGACCGCAAGAGTGGTAAGGATTTCGGGTTCGTCACAATGGCGTGCAAATTGGTGCATAAACCATTGAGATTCGAATTCAGTACCGTTCATAAGAATGACTCGCGTTTTGGTATACGGTGAAGTGTTTTTCTTATTGTAGCTTTTAGGATACATCTTTTTCAGCGGTAAAAAACTGTTTTCCAGACTTTTTGATTTTTCTTTTATAGGGTTCATAATCAGCCTCCGCATAAATTTTTAACTATCGCAATTATTTTTAATCATTTTAATGCAATTTTGCTTTGCATTTTTAATTTTTTGTGGTAATATTAATAAGTAGACAACAAAAAATGCAGGTGTCGCCTAGCGGTATGGCGTCAGCTTCCCAAGCTGATTTCGGCGGTTCGTGCAGAGCCACCGTGCGAAGCACGGTACTACCGTCACAACGGGAGAAAAAACAGAATATGCAGGTGTCGCCTAGCGGTATGGCGTCAGCTTCCCAAGCTGATTTCGGCGGGTCCGACTCCCGTCACCTGCTCCAAAAATCAGTCGCTTTTTGGCGACTGATTTTCTGTAACGGGTGACGTAACGGGAAAAGATGGGGTACGTAGAGCGAAGCGAACCCTGCCGAGGGTTCCCGTAATCGGGAAACGGCAGACTCCCGTCACCTGCTCCACGCCGTTATCCGACGGATTTACGAAAAAGACAGCTTTCGCTGTCTTTTTTACTTTGACGTATTAAGTCTTGTTGACTAAAAATACGATTTATAATATAATTAAACGGAGGGTAACTATGAGGCTTATTATCAAAATAGGGACGTCGACTTTGACGCATCCTTCCGGTAGATTAAATATCAGGCTTGTCGGGCAATTATGCAGAGTAATAAGCGATTTAAAAAACGCAGGGCACGAAGTTGTTCTCGTTTCGTCCGGTGCAATAGGGATGGGTGTCGGTAAGCTCAATTTGTCTTCACGGCCGACTGATATGCCCACCAAACAGGCGGCGGCTGCAGTGGGTCAGTGCGAGCTTATGTACGTGTATGACAAACTTTTTTCCGAATACAATCATACGGTCGCTCAAATACTCATAACGGGTGAAGACGTGCAGAACGCTTTACGGCGTGAGCATTTTGAAAATACAATTTTTAAACTGCTCGAGCTCAACGCTTTGCCGATTATTAACGAAAACGACACCGTTTCCACGGAAGAGATTACGGTTGGAGACAATGATACGTTAGCGGCTATCGTAGCCGTAAGCGTAAATGCGGATTTGCTTGTACTGTTAAGCGATATAGACGGTTTATATTCGGCAGATCCCAAAAAGGACGTATGCGCTCAGTTAATTCCCGTTGTGGAAGCTATTGACGAGAACATTGTTTCGCTCGCGGGAGGTGCGGGCAGTTCGTTCGGGACGGGAGGAATGGCTACCAAGCTTAAAGCGGCGAAAATTTGTACCGATAACGCAATAGATATGGTAATTACGAACGGGGCTTACCCTGAAAATTTATATAAAGCAGTAGAAGGAATAAATACGGGAACGAGGTTTTTAAGTAAAAAATGACCACTGCGGAAATTCTTGAAAATGCCGGACGAATAAAAAATACCGTTGCTTTAATGTCAACCGAACAAAAAAATGCAGCGCTTATAAAGATGGCTGAGGCCATTGATGAAGAAAAAGACGCAATTTTGCGTGCAAATAGTGTCGATTTGAGCAATATGCAAGGTATTATGTCAGACGTAATGCTTGATAGATTGACGCTTACGGAACAAAGAATACGTTCTATGGCCGAAAATATGCGTGCGTTGGCAAAAGTGCCCGACCCTATCGGCGTAACGCTTGACGAGTATGAAACTTGTAGTGGTTTACGCATAAAAAAGGTTTCTGTACCGATAGGAGTAATTGCGTTGATATACGAATGTAGACCCAACGTGACCGCCGACGCCGCGGCTATGACGCTTAAAACAGGCAACGTATGTATACTGAAAATCGGTAAGGAAGCGTACGGTTCTGCCCGCGCTATCGTAAGCGCCATGCGAAAGGGCTTGAAAAGGGCGGGCGTTTCGCAGAATGTTTTAAATCTTATAGAGGATACTTCGCGTAATGCCGCAAACGAGCTTATGGCTGCCGTCGGATATGTGGATTTGCTTATCCCGCGAGGAGGAAAAGGGCTGATTGACGCTTGTGTAAAAAACGCAAAAGTTCCGTGCATTCAGACGGGGACCGGAATTTGTCACGTTTATGTGGACGAATACGCCGACATCGAAAAGGCGTTGAATATAATTGAAAACGCTAAATGCAGCAGACCTTCGGTGTGCAATGCAATGGAGGTTTTACTGTTGCATAAAAATATTGCCGTACGGTTTTTGCCAGTTTTATATAAAAGGTTGGTGTCAGACAGAAAGGAAAATCCTGTTAAGCTCAAACTCGATAATCGGTCTTTTGAAATTCTGGGCGGCAGACATAATTGCTTTTCCGCTGAAGAAAACGATTTCGATACAGAATTCCTTGATTACGTAATGGCGATTAAAATAGTGGATTCGGTCAAGGATGCAGCTTTGCATATATCGGCGCATTCAACGGGACACAGCGACTGTATTGTGACGGAGAATGAGGAAAATTCGAAATCATTTACGCGGTTGGTCGACAGTGCTGCGGTCTACGTAAACGCTTCGACGCGTTTCACGGATGGCGGAGAGTTCGGAATGTGCGGTGAAATAGGTATTTCTACACAGAAGTTACACGCAAGGGGCCCTATGGGGCTTAAAGAGCTGACTTCGTATAAGTACGTAATTGTCGGCAACGGTAACGTCAGATAGGGGGTTTAAATGAAAAAATTACCGAACTTTACCGCAAAACAATTGATTTTTTTATTATTTTAATGTAATATAAATATACTTGTCGAAAAGTTTCCGTAGTTAAATGGATATAACAGCCCCCTCCTAAGGGGCCGTTCCGGGTTCGCGCGAGCGTAGCGACGCTCTGCCGAGGGTTCCCCGAGGGAAACGGCAGATTCCCGGCGTGGGAAGAGAACCCGAAAAAAAGATAATTTCAATGCTTCCGTAGTTAAATGGATATAACA
>DOCD01000033.1 GCA_003503945.1 Clostridiales bacterium
CGTAAAGCAGATGGCGGACGGGGTGTGCGCGTATCTCGACGAGCTGTTCGGCGAGGATAAACTGCCTTTATGTAAGGAAGCGATAAGGCTTATAGAACAGAATATTTAGAAATAATTTAAAGTTCGGCAATTACAGATTAAGACATAGGAGAGAGAAATGGCAAAATTCAAAACTGCGATATTAATACTCGGTTTGCTTGCGGCGTGCATGGCGGCGTCGCTTGCCACTTTGCTTGCCCTCTCTTTGTCGGGGGCAATCAAAGCCGAGCCGTCGCCGCTTGTATTCACCGTAAACGACGAAACCAAAACCTTCGACGGCGAACCGCTCACCCCTCAAAACTACACTTTGGGCGGCGAGCTTTTCAAGGGGCACTCGCTTAAAGTGGATTTCACGGGCTCGCAGACCTTTGTCGGCGAAAGCGAAAGCGGAATGAACGTTAAGGTAGTAGACGAAAAGGGTTACGACGTAACCGAGGAATACGCGGTAAAGGTTATCGGCGGCAAGCTTAAAGTGGAAAAGAGCCCCGTGCTTATCTATCTCAACGCGGGCGAAGCCGTGTACAGCGGCGAAAAGTACGTGTTCGACGACTATACCGTGGTTTCCGGCACGCTTGCCGAGGGGCACCGCCCCGCGCTCGGCGTACCCGACGCGGGACTTATAAACGCGGGCGAAGTGCTTTCCTCTCAGGCGGCGGCACCTGCAATTTACGACGGCTCGGGGCGCAACGTATCCGAAAATTACGAAATACTGTTTTCTATGGGCGAGGTTAAAGTCGTCGCCCGACCGCTTGCGGTGCGGCCCGTAGGCGGCGAAAAGGTTTACGACGGAAAGCCGCTCGTATGCGACAGGTACGAAATCACGTCGGGCTCGCTCGCGGAGGGGCACTATATGAAGGTCGACTTCGTGCCCGTGGACGGCGAGTATGCCGCGCAGACCTTTGTAGGCGAAACGAAGGTGGCCGCCGACGTGAGGGTATTCGACGCGAACGGTAAAGACGTCACCCGCAACTATGCCATAAACAGCGAGGAGTACGCGACCCTGCGCGTCACCCCGCGCGACCTCGTGCTTACGGCAAAGAGCCGCACGGCGGAGTTCGACGGCGAAATTCATTCTTTCGCGGACGATGATGCGCCTTACTCTGCGGTCGGGCTCGTGAACGGCGAAAGCGTTACGGTTACCTACGGCGGGCAGATTAAGCGCGTCGGCGAGGTCGACAACATAATAACAGATTACGCGCTTTCGGGCGGCAACGACAACTATAACGTGACCCTGGTTTCGGGCACTATCCGCGTAACTCCCGCTAACCTTACACTAAGGCTTGCTTCCGTTACCAAGACGTACGGCGAAAGCTTAGACGACTATAAGTCGCTTTTTAAATTCGAGCCCGAGCTCCCCGTGGGCATGACGTTTGTTTCGGATATAGCGCAAAGCGTAAATTCGTTCGACGCGGTCGGCTCGTCTACGTATACTATAACAGATTACGGCGTGTCGGACGAAGAGGGCAACGATATAACCGACAACTTCATAATAAACGTAATAGCGGGCAAAATCACCGTAACCCCGCGCACGGCGGAAGTTAGGGTTGCGGCGGACGGAACGTACGCAAAAACGTACGACGGAAAGCCGTTTGCCTTCGGCGAGGGGGACGTGTTTGCGCAAGGCTTGCTCGACGGGCATAAAATAAGCTCGGTCGTCTGCAACGAAGTAATAAACGCGACGAGCACCCCGACAAGGTGCGCGATTACCTCCGTGACCGTGCTCGATAACGGCGGCGCGGACGTTACGGGCAATTATTCGCTCGGGTACGACTCCGCGTTTGCGGACGTCGCCGTTACGGCGCGCAAGCTTACCGTAAGCACGGTCGGCGCGGAAAAGGTTTACGACGGCGCGCCCCTTTCGGGCGGAAGCGTTATCGCCCTCGGGCTTATCGCGGGCGACTATATCTTACAGACCTCGGAAGCGAAACTGACCGACGCGGACAGCGTCGAAAACAAGCCCGCGTATGAAATTTTAAACGCGGACGGCGGGGCGTGCGCGGATAACTACGAGGTAACGGAAAGCTTCGGCACACTGACCGTGCACCCGAAAAACGTAAACGTGACGGTAAAGGGGCTTAAAAAGGTTTACGGCGAAGCGGTGAGCGCGGAGGAGCTTAAAGGGCTCATATCGGGCTGCGAGGGCGACGTGACTGTCGATAAATTCGTGTTTGACGATTTTAACGGACGTAATGCGGGCACTTACGTGTTGGAGCCCGTATACGACGGCGAAAGTAAAAATTACAAAGTAGCGATAGCGTCGGGGCTGCTCGTCGTGGAAAAGAAAAAAATATCCGTAGATATTTCGGGCGGCGAAAAGTACTACGACGGAAAGGGTATAACTGCGGACGATATAGAATTCACCTGTGAGGAAGCGGCGCTGACCCTTATCGACAGCAATATTATAGGGGTAAAGGACGCGGGCACGTACCGCGTTACGGCAAGCTTTGCGGTGGCGGACGGCGACGGGGCGAACTACGAAATATCCGTTACGGGCGGAACTTACACTATAAATAAAAAAGAGATTACGCTTACATACGGCGGCAAAACTACCAAGGTTTACGACGGGTTGCCGTTTATCCCAGAGTTCGATAAAATATCGACGGGCTTTACGGGCTTGTGCGTGACCGCCGCGGAGTATAACAAAATAATACGAGTGGCGCAAAACGGCGACCTCAAAATCAGCAACCCTCGGTTTGCGTTGAACGGCGAGCCCGTATCCTCCGAGAATTTCAGTGTTGATATTGCAAAGACAATAGTGACTGTCAAGCCTAAAACGATAAAACTTGCAGCGCCTACGATAACGGTTAACAGAGGCGAAGACGATAATGCGACTTTGCAAAAAATAGAAGATATAATTACATATATCAGTCCGATATCGACCGAAACGCCTTTAATTCAAGGGGATAATATTAACGACCGTTTTATAATGGTCAGCAGTGTTGAAAATGATACATTTATCGTTGAAATAGTAGAGCAAAATGGCGGGACGATTTTAAATGCAAACGGTGACGACGTTACGGATTGTTACGTTTTCCCGTCTACTTACTTATCAATTCCGGTGACAGTAATTTAATTGAGTAAAATCAGGGCAGAGAGTTTTTTATATGGTATCTTACGATATTTATAAAAACAGAATACGCAAAATTGCCGCGGTAAAGAACTTTATCGTAAAGTTCCGCATACTCATTATTTCGGTAATTTGTCTTATCCTCGCCGCCGTGACCGCGCTGCTTGTAATGAAGGGCATCGTGGTCGACGGGGCGTCTTTGCCCGCGCAGATAATCTACGGCGATTCGTACGAGCCCGAGGGCGGCAAAGCGCTTTTGAGCGGCGTCAGGTTCGAGTACGCCCATAAATCGCCGCGCGGCGAAGCTAAGTCCGCGGCAAAGTCAGCCGTTTCGGACGGCGACGGGCTCGTCTGGTCGGATACAAAGCCCGACAAAGCGGGCGTATACTATATCCGCACGGTTACGGAGAAGGCGTTCGGGATAATCGGCTACGGCTCGCCCGTAGAGTTCGAAATCAAGCCGAAAACAGTCGAGTTTTTAATCCTCGACGAAGCCGTCGTTTACGGTACGAACCCCGACGAATATGCTTTCGAACTCGTCGGCGGCGATAAGCTTATCGTGAGCGGGCTTAAATACGATTTTTCGGGCTTCGAAGCGGATATAGTGGGCGTGTGTGCCAACGCGGACAGCGTAAAGGTAATCGATTCGGAGGACAACGACGTAACGTATTGTTACGATATAGTCACGCCGGAAAAGCAAATAAAGCTTGTCGAGCGCGAAATCACCGTAACCCCCGTAAGCGCGGAGTTTATTTACGGCGGCGCGCCCGTCGGCTACGTTTCCGCCGTTACCGAAAGCACCCTTTCCATGCTCGGCGAGGGCGACAGAATAAGCGTCGAAACCGAAATCGTTACTGCGGATAATACTCCAATCGACGGCAACCCCGTGCTTGCGGGCAGCTACAAAATAAGGGTTAAATCGGTAGGCATATTCAAGGGCGAAACCGACGTGACGGAGCGTTACGGCATTAAGACGGAGGAGGGTTCGCTCGTAATCGGGCGCAGACCCGTAAAGATTGCGACCGACACCGCCTCGCGCGAGTATAACGGCAAGCCGTTCGTATCGAGCGGGTTCGAGGCGGAAGGGCTTGTCGACGGGCATACCGCAAGCATAGCTTCGGGCGAGGTCGCCATAACTAAGGCGGGCAGCATATTAAACGAATACGAATTCACCGTATCCGACGGCGAAGCCGACGTTACCGAAAACTACGATATAACCTACGACTACGGCACGCTGACAGTAATACCCAGAAGGGTTACGCTTAATACGGCTTCCGCGGAAAAGGTTTACGACGGACGGCGGCTTTTAAAAGACGACGGCTACGAGTTTGACGGGCTTGCCGAAGGCGATACCGAAAAGCTGATATTTGCCGCGGATATAATAAACGCAGGTAAATCCCCTAACGTGCTCACGTTTATTATACTCGACGGGTCGGACGAGGACGTCACGGCAAGCTACTCTATAAACAGCGTGTTCGGCACGCTCGAAGTGACTCCCCGCCCGCTTACCGTAAACACGGGCAGCGCGGAAAAGGTTTACGACGGCGTACCCCTTACGGGCGTTCAGGCGGACGCTTCTTTCGACGAACTTGTCGGCGGCCACTATTGCGCGCCGTATTCGGTTGCCGAAATTCTCGAAACGGGCGATAAGGAAAATATTACCCTTTACGAAGTTTTCTCGGCGGAGGGCGAAAACGTAACTTCAAATTACGAGCTCGCTTACACATACGGTACGCTTAAAATAACCAAAAGACAGCTTGCTATAATTACGGGTTCGGCGGAAAAGGTTTACGACGGAGCTCCGCTGTACGGCTCGGAAGCTTTTGACGGGCTTATATTCGAGGGTTTGGCGGACGGCGAACGCGGAGTTGCCGCCAAGCTTTCCGAGCTGACGAACGTCGGCGTAACGGAAAATAAAACCGAATACGCGATTTTTTCGGGCGACAGGGAAACGACGGAAAATTACGATATAAGCTATGATTTTTCGGGCACTCTGAAAATTATTCCCCGCGCCGTCGAAATCGTTACGGCTACCGCGAGCCGCGAATACGACGGAACGCCCTTCGTCTGCACCGACGCGGAGGCGGATAACCTTGTTTCTGGGCATACGCTTGTTGTTGACATAAGCAAAAATACAGCTTCCGTAACCGAGGTTACGGAGGGCGAAACGCAAAACGCCGTTTATTATATTATAGCAGACGGCGCGGGCAACCCCGTGACCGATAACTATACCGTAACTTACAGCTTCGGCACGCTTATGATAACCCCGAGAGAAATCACGGTAACCACGGCAACCGACGAATGGACTTACGACGGGCAAATACATTTCAATAATATTGTTGCCGACGTAACCCGTCTTGTGCTAAATCATAAAGTCGTGGTGGACGAATATGCGGAAATCACTGACGTTGACACGGTAAAAAATGAATTTGTTTGCCGCGTTATCGACCCCGACGACGCGGAGCATATCGTAAACGATAATTATACGATAGAGTATATTCGCGGCACGCTTACCGTAACCCCGCGCGAAATTACGGTTACAACGGCGACCGACAGTTGGGTATACAACGGCGAAGCGCATTACAA
>DOCD01000066.1:0-2578 GCA_003503945.1 Clostridiales bacterium
GGCGACCCTTTATTTCGTTTTTATTTAAGCTTGCCTTTATCCCTTCGTATCTGCCTTACCGTCTTTTCGAAGCCGTACTCCGTCGGGGTATAATAAACCCTGTCTTTCAGCTTGTCGGGAAGGTACTGCTGGTCAACGTATCCGCCCGAATAATTATGCGGATACTTATAATTCGCGCTCTGCGCCTTCGTCGCCTTATCCCCGAAGGTGTTGTCTTTGAGATAGGGCGGCACTCCGTCGTCGTCGCGAACCTCCTTCGCGTCGCGCTTAGCCGCGTTCATAGCTATTTCCACGGTGTTGCTTTTCGGCGCTTCGCACACGTAAATTATAGCGTTGCACAGAGGTTCGAGCCCTTCGGGATAGCCCGTCTTTTCGAATATATACATCGCCGAAGCCGCAACCACCATGGCGTTGGGGTCCGCCATACCCACGTCCTCCGCGGAGTGGATAGCCAGCCTTCGGGCAATTATCATAGGGTCGCAACCGCCCTCGACGAGCCGCATAGCGTAGTAAAGCGCGGCGTTCGCGTCGCTTCCCCTCAGCGATTTACAGAAAGCCGACAAATAGTCGTAATACGCGTCCTCGTTGTACGACATCGCCTTGCGCTGTATCGACTGCTCCGCGTCCGAAAGCGCGATTTTTATGCTGCCGTCGGCCTTAGGCGGGGTGGTTAAAACGGCAAGCTCTAAGGCGTTGTACGCCGAGCGCAAATCGCCGCCCGCAACCCTTGCTATATGGCTCAGCGCGTCGTCGGCTATTTCCGCGTTATATTCGCCGAGCCCTTTGCGTTTGTCTTTAAGCGCCTTTATAAGCGCGCCCCTTATGTCCTCTTCCGAAAGCCTCTTGAATTCGAAAACCCTGCACCTCGAAACTATCGCGGGCGTCATCGAAGCGTACGGGTTTTCCGTCGTGGAGCCTATGAAAATTATCGTGCCCTGTTCTATGGACGGCAGAAGCGAATCGGACTGCGTTTTGTTGAAGCGGTGACACTCGTCAAGCATAAGATAGGTGCGCTTGCCGTACATTTTAAGGTTGTTTTTCGCCTCTTCCACGGCGCGCTTGACGTCGGCTACGCCCGCCTGAACGGCGTTTAGCTTTATAAACTCGCCGTGGGTGGTCGACGCGACTATGTGCGCGAGCGTGGTTTTGCCCGTACCGGGCGGGCCCCAGAAAATGCAGCTGCCGAGCCTGTCCGTCGCTATGGCGCGGCGAAGTAGCGAGCCCTCCGAAACTATGTGCTTCTGACCCACAAACTCGTTTAAGTTGTTTGCGCGCATGCGCTCGGCAAGGGGTTTAGCCCCCTCTTCGTTGCCGTTTAAATCGAATAAATCCATACAAAACCCTCACGAAAATCTTTACTTTGTAAAGATTTTCCGTGAAATATTTGGTCGTGGAACGGCTTAACGGCGGAAATCAATCCCGCCTTGCCGTTCCTCGCCGTAATAAATTTAAAATTTGCTAATGTTAAATAATGCCTTGAAATTTATTACGCGAAAGCCGTTTCGCTAAAATTTCTGCGGCAGTGAATTTATTTTAAAAGTTCCTTTATCTTTTGTGCGTTTTCCTTGCCTATCGCATAGCCGCCATCGTACGCTGGCTTTAAATCCTTTATGTTGTACTGGCTCATCCCCGCGATTTCGGGTTCGAGCCATAAATCGCAAATATCCGAAACGCTTTCGCGCAGATGGTTTGCGTTGTTCGCCTCCATAACGTCGAAAAGACGAAGCATCATATCGAGAATATTTTTAAGCTTTTCGACCGGCTCGGAGCAGTTTTTTAAAACGTCTACCGCAACGATTACGTCCGCGCCCATTTCCTTTAAAATACGCGCGGGTACGCGACAAAGACAGCCGCCGTCGACTAACAGCTTATCCTCTAACTTGACGGGGCGAAAGAGCGCGGGCACCGTGCTCGAAGCCTGTATGGCGGTCGCCGCGTCGCCGTTTTCGAATACGTGCGTCGTGCCCGTTAAAAGGTCGGTCGCCACGCATTTGAAGGGCAGAGGAAACTCCTCTATGTTTTTGAATTTCAGGTTTTTGACGAGGAAATCTTTGAGCTTTTTGCTCCTTAACAACCCCATCTGGGAAATCGGGTTGGGCGCGATATCAACGAGGTCGCGCTTTTTCAGCGCGAAAACCATCTTTTTCATCTCTTCGGGGGTAAGCCCGCAGGCATAACCGCCGCCGACGACCGCACCCATCGAACAGCCCGTGATATAATCGGGCTTTATCCCCTCTTCCTCCAAAGCCTGTAAAAATCCGATATGCGCCACTCCGCGCGAACCGCCGCTGCCGAGGGCAAGCCCCAATGTTTTACTCATATTCTCTGCTCCTTGTAAATAACATTAGTACTGATGAAAACAGTACGCGTTTTAAAACTTATATCGTTATGTCTTGCGCTCACCTTTCTTGCGGGCGCTATCGTTATTTATCCCGAAAGGTACGTTACCTGCTGTTTTCAGGGTTTTGCGATGTGGGCGGAATGCGTCCTGCCGTCGCTTTTCCCGTTTATGGTGATAACGCTTATATTGATTAAGTCGGGCGCGGCGGACAAAGCCTCGCTGCCCTTAAAAAAGGTT
>DOCD01000066.1:2864-3068 GCA_003503945.1 Clostridiales bacterium
ACCTCGCTGCCCTTAAAAAAGGTTACGGGCGTTTTCGGGCTTCCGCCCGCCGCCGCGCTGTGTTTTGTGATAAGCCTGTGCTCGGGATATCCCGCGGGCACGAAATGCGTAGCCGAATTTTACGAAAGCGGCTGTCTGAGCGCGCGCGACTGCAAAAAGCTTGCCGCGCTCTGTTCGACGTCGGGCCCCCTTTTTATTATAGGC
>DOCD01000066.1:3361-3984 GCA_003503945.1 Clostridiales bacterium
ATTATAGGCAGCGTCGGCGTGAAGATGTTCGGGGATAAGTCTGCGGGGCAAATAATACTTTTGGCGCACGTAATTTCCGTGCTGTCCGTCGCGCTCGTTTTATCGCTTATTTTAAAGCGAGGCGACAAAACCGAATATAAGCGCGCCCTGCCCGAGGGAAATCTGCTTTACGACAGCTTTTACGGCGCGGTGGTAGCCGTCGCCGTAGCCGGCGGATTTATCGCCTTTTTTTCAGTGACCGCACAGATACTTTACGACTTCAATATACTTTTGCCGCTCGAAAAGCTTGTCGCGCTTTTCTCGGACGAAGTCACCGCCTCCGCCGTCTGCCGCGGACTAATAGAGGTTACGCGCGGCTGCCGAGAGCTCGCGGGCACGGGCTCGCCGCTATGCGTTCCGTTTTGCGGATTTTTGATAACGTTCGGCGGCGTGTCGATTATATTACAGCAAATGGGTTATCTGCAAAAAGCAAAGGTGAGCGGGGCATACTTCGTCGCCGTAAAGGCGATACAGGGTATGTTATGCTTTTTACTGCTTTTATTGTTCGGCGCGGCGTAGCTTAAACCTTTTCGGCGATATCGAGAAGAAGCCTTTCGGTATCCGCCCAGCCGAGGCAGGGGTCG
>DOCD01000066.1:4283-7288 GCA_003503945.1 Clostridiales bacterium
CGCCCAGCCGAGGCAGGGGTCGGTTATCGATTTGCCGTACACCTTGTCCTCCGCCTGACAGCCCTCTTCGATAAAGCTTTCTATCATAAACCCTTTTACGATGCGCTTGAAATCTCCGTCATAGCTGCGGTTCTGCATAACCTCGTTGCAAATACGAATCTGCTGTTTGAATTTTTTTCCGCTGTTGGAGTGGTTCGCGTCCACTATAACCGCGGGGTTGGAAAGCCCCGACTTTGCATACCCCTCCGCGACCTGCATTACCGTTTCGTAATGGTAGTTGGGGATATCGTTGCCGTAGCCGTCGACCGCGCCGCGAAGTATCGAATGCGCAAGGGGGTTGCCGTCCGTTTCCACCTGCCAGCCGTTGAGCTTGAACACCTGCCCGCTCTGCGCGGCGTAAACGGAATTTAAAAGCACCAAAATAGAGCCGCTCATCGGGTTCTTTATGCCGACGGGCACGTCGAGCCCGCTTGCGACAAGTCGGTGAAGCTGATTCTCGCTCGAACGCGCGCCCACGGCGTGGTAGGAAATCAAATCCTGAAAGTAGCCCATATTCGCGGGGTATAGCATTTCGTCCGCGGCGGTAAGTCCGCTCGCCTCAATCGCTTTTATATTCATATCGCGTATGGATAAAATGCCCTTTAAAATATCTTCCGACTTGGTCGGGTCGGGTTGGGAAAACATTCCCTTATACCCGACGCCGCGCGTTCTGGGCTTGTTGGTATAAATTCTGGGAACGAGCGTAAGCTTGTCCTTAACCTTTTCGTTGAGCGCGCCCAGCCTTTCGACGTAGTCTAAAACGGGCGCCGCTTCGTGCGCGGAGCAGGGCCCGACTATGACCAAAAACTTGTCGCTTTTGCCCGCAATTACTTCGGATATGAGCTTATCCCGCTCCGCCTTTACCTTTTTAAGACTTTCGGGCAGAGGCTTCGCCGCAATAATTTCTTCGGGGTCGGGTATTTTAATACATTTTTTAAACATATTTTTTCCTTCGTCAGGCAACCTGTTATAAGTTTGCCTATTTATTTTTCAAAATAGCCGCCAAATCCTCCGCAATCTTCGCGGGCACCAAGCCTTTGAAATCTTTACCGAATTTTACGGAATTTCTGACGAGGGTCGAGCTTATATGCAAATCCTCCTGCTCGGCGGGGATATATATTGTAACCATATCTTTTTTAAGCTTTTTGCTTGCGAAGCGGTCGAGGTTTTCGTACTCGAAGTCGACGGTGTTTCTCACTCCGCGTACGTAGAATACGGTGTTTTCCCTTTCGAGCAAATCTACCGCCGCGCCGCCGAACGATATAACCTTTACGCGGCTTTCCCCCGCGTAAAGCTTATTTAAAAGCGAAAGCCGTTCCTCAACCGTAAGTAGCGGAGTTTTTCCGCCGTTGGTCATTACGGCGACGACGACCTCGTCGAACATTTTAAGGCAGACCGACACAACCTTTTCGTGCCCTGCCGTAGGCGGGTCGAACGTGCCCGCAAACACACATTTGTTATGCATATATAATCCTTTATATCGTCAGAGTTTTCTGAAAAACGTTAAATACGTTTTGCCGTACTTCCTCTCGTCGTACTTTTCAAGCCCGTCGATTTCGCCCCCGAACGCCCTGTCGCGCTCGAAAACTGCAATACCGCCCCTACTTAAAGTATTTCCCTCCGCAATAATTTTAAGCGAATTTACGCCGAAATCGGCAGCGTAAGGAGGGTCGATAAAAACCAAATCGAAGCCCTTTGCGCCCGAAAGGCAGAGTGCGTAGTCCTTTACCGTCACCGCAAAGCTTTCGTCTTTCAGCCTTGCAAGGTTTTTTCGGAGCACGGCTATGCTGTCCTTTGAAATATCATTGAAGTGCACGCGCGCCGCGCCGCGGGACAGGCACTCTATGCCGAGGTTTCCGCTTCCGCAAAACAAGTCGAGCACCGCGGCGCCCGCGATTTCGCCCGAGAGTATGTTGAAAAGGCTTTCCTTGACCCTGTCCGCCGTGGGGCGGATTTCTTTGCCGCCGAACTGCGATAGAACCATACCCCTGTATTTACCGGAAATTATCCTCATGTTGCTTCAACCTTTTAAAACTTTATAACGCCCGTATCTGAAACGAACGTATCGAGCGGGATATCCCACCCGTCCTCTTCAAACTCTTCGAGCTGGAAAGAATAACCGAGCCCGACTTTCAAAATTTCGGGACTGACCTTTAAAAATTTATCGTAAAAGCCCTTGCCATAGCCCAGACGGTACCCGCGGCGGTTCACCGCGAGAAGCGGGATTGCGGCAACGTCGATTTTTCCCGAATAGGGTTGTCCGCACGGCTCCGATATGCCGAACGCGCCCTTTCGCATTTCGCCGTAAGGCACGGCGAGCATTATATCGCCCTCGACGCGGGGCATGTACACGCGCTTGTCCGCGTCGATTAGGCGGGATATGATTTTTTTCGTATCAACCTCCGAACCGAAAGAGCAAAAGACGAAAAAGCTTTCGTACCCCGAATAATTATCTATAAAATTTCTGCATACGGCTTGGTCGGCAAAGGCGCGCTCCTCACCCGATAAGCGGGCGCGCAAACCCTTTAATTTTTCGCGTACATCGTCTTTACCGTTCATATACCCTTTCCGACCTTTTTGTAACTTTTGTAAGCACCTCGTATGAAATCGTGCCGCACCTTTTTGCGTATTCGTCGGCGTTTTCCATAACGGCAAGCAAATCCCCGTCCTTTTCCGACAGAAAGGTATCCATGCACAGCGTCTTTTCGCCGAGCGGAACAGTCCTTGAAAACCCGTCGGCATAGCCGCACCTGTACGCGCTTACGCTTTGGTAATTTTTATCGGCGAAATTGTAGCCTATGCCGCCGCCGATAAAACGGGTAGTCTGCAAGCGGCGGGCGTAAACCTTCATTGCGGGTTTAAACCCTTCGGCTTTGAACCCCTGCGGGCAGTAACCGTATAAAAGTATCCCCGCGCGGACTCCGTCCGAAAGATATTCCCCGCCGCAAAGCAGCCCTCCGCTCGCG
>DOCD01000066.1:7529-13470 GCA_003503945.1 Clostridiales bacterium
CCTCCGCTCGCGGAAATATGCGCGCACGCCGTGGGCTTAAAGGTTTTTACGAGCCGCTCCGCGCGCTTAAAGATAGCAAGCTGTTTCGCGCTTGCCGCATTATCCTGCGGGGCGAAGAGGTGAGAATACACCCCCTCCACGCTTCCCTCCGGCAGAGCGCGAAGAACCTCGGGCAATTCGTCTAAGTTGCAGCCCAACCTGTTCATGCCCGTATTCACCTTTATATGACAGGGCGCACCGCCTAAAAGGCGGGCGGTGTGCACCGAATTTACCGTAAGCGTCAGCTCGTACGCCCTCGCGCGGCGAACATCCGCGTAATCGATAGGCGGCGTAAACACGAGCACGGGCTTTGTTACGCCCGCAACCCTGAGCGCTACAGCTTCGTCGATTATCGCCGTACAGAACCCGTCAGCGATATCGCCTATACTGCGCGCCACCTCTTCCGCGCCGTGCCCGTAGGCGTCCGCCTTAACCACGGCGTAAAATACGCGATTTTTGATAAGCGCCTTTATTTTCAAAGCGTTTTGCCTGATTGCCGCAAGATTGATTACCGATAGCGTTTTCTGCATACCGTATAATTATATGCAAAAGGGTTTACCGTTGGTGAACCTCGGCTTTACGGCCTCTTACGACGGGCGTAACCGACTTTGCGAGAAACGCCGCAAGCACGCTTAAAGCCGCGTCCTTGGGCATATATATAAGGTTGCCCGTAATAAACAGCTTAGTAAGGTTTTCCACGCCGAGAAGCTTTGCGGAAATAATGCAGTACGGTATGCCGACCGCGTAGTCGGCAAGGAACGCGGCGAGCGCCGCGACGACGTACCGCCACGCGGGGCGTTTGCCGCCTCCGAGAATAAGTCCGCCCACCCCTGCGGCGAAAACGAAACCTATTATGTAGCCGAACGAGGGTTTGAAAACGTACGCAAATCCGCCGCCCGCGCTGAATACGGGCAAGCCGACAAGCCCCATAAAGCAGTATACCGACATGCTTATCATGCCCTTTTTCCAGCCGAGCATAAGCCCCGCCAATACGCTTACCACCGTCTGAAAGGTGAGCGGTACGAGCGGAAAAGGAATTTGTATATAGGTCGCCGCAACCATCAGGACTATAAACACGGCGCATTCGGCGATATCCGCCGCGGTGAATTTGATTTTATTCATTTTAACGCGATAGTTTTATCGTAAGCTTCTGCCACCAATCGGGGACGTTGAAAAGCGGTTTGTTTTTATCGAGCGAATCAACGGCGCGCATATCCTCTTCGTCGAGCGAAAACGAAAATATGTCGAGGTTTTCCGCCATATGCGCCGCGCTGCGGGTTTTGGGGAAAATTATGTTCCCGCTCTGGATATGCCACCTTAAAATTATCTGCGACGGAGTTTTTTTGTACTTTTCAGAAAGCTTTGAAAACAGAGGATTTTGGGTAAGCTTTTTATTGCCGTGCCCCAGAGGATACCAAGCCTCAACCGCTATATCCTTTTCTTCGAGATAACTTTTAAGCTTTTTGCGCCCGAAATACGGGTGAAGCTCAATCTGGTTTACGGCGGGCTTAACCTTAGCGATATCCAGAATTTCCGCCGTCTGTTTATCGGTGAAATTGCTTATGCCGATCGATTTGACGAGCCCGTCGCTCTGCGCCTTTTCAAGCGCCCGCCATGCGTTTAAATAATCAAAATACGGGCGGTGCAAAAGCATTAAATCTAAATAATCGGTCTTTAACTTTTTCAAAGAAAGCTCTATGCTTTTAAGCGTTTTTTCGTAGCCGAACTCCTTGACCCAGACTTTGGAGGTTAAAAAAAGCTCATCTCGCGGAACGCCGCAGGCTTTTACCGCCCTGCCTACGCCCGCCTCGTTGCCGTAAATCTGCGCGGTATCGATATGGCGGTAACCGCACTCAATCGCGCGGGCAACGCAATCCGTACAGTCGCCGTCGGGAATTTCGAAAACGCCGTACCCGAGCACGGGTATTTTATTCCCGTCGTTTAAAATTTTGTATTGCATTTTTTACCTCAATAAGGGTGTGAAGATACAAGCAAGACAAGGCGCGCGAGTATTTGCGAGGGAGCATACACAGAAGTATGTAACCGAGCAAACACGCAGCGCAACGCAGTATTGCGAAGTATATGCACAGCCGTCATTCCCATTCGATTGTTGCGGGGGGTTTGCTCGTTATATCATACACAATTCTGTTTATATGCTTCACTTCGTTGACTATCCTTGTGGACACGGTTTCGAGCACGTCGTAGGGGATACGCGAGAAGTCGGCGGTCATAAAATCGCTCGTCGACACGCCGCGCAGCGCGAGGGTGTAGTCGTACGTTCTGCCGTCGCCCATAACGCCCACCGAACGCATATTCGTAAGCACCGCAAAGTATTGGTTTATATCGCGGTCGAGGTGCGCTTTTGCGATTTCTTCGCGGAAAATCGCGTCCGCGTCCTGCAAAATTGCAACCTTTTCGGGGGTGATATCGCCGATTATCCTAATAGCTAACCCCGGTCCGGGGAAGGGCTGGCGCCAGACGAGCTTTTCGTCAAGCCCGAGCGCGATGCCGAGCTTGCGCACCTCGTCTTTGAAAAGCATACGCAATGGCTCGATAATTTCCTTAAAGTCGACGTAGTCGGGCAGCCCGCCCACGTTGTGGTGCGATTTGATTACCGCCGCGTCGCCCAGCCCCGACTCGATTACGTCGGGATAGATAGTGCCCTGCACGAGATAGTCAACTTTGCCTATCTTCTTCGCTTCCTCTTCGAAAACGCGGATAAATTCCTCCCCTATAATCTTGCGCTTCGCTTCCGGTTCGGTAACACCTTTGAGCTTTGAAAGGAAGCGTTCGCCCGCGTTGACGCGCACGAAGTTAACGCCGCTGCCTTTAAACGCCGCCTGCACCTCGTCGCCTTCGTTTTTGCGCATAAGCCCGTGGTCGACGAAAATACACGTAAGCTGACTTCCTATCGCCTTTGCAAGCAGCTTGCACGCGACAGAGCTGTCTACCCCGCCCGAAAGCGCGAGGAGGGCTTTGCCCCCGCCGACTTTTGCGCGTATGTCGCGTATCGCCGTTTCGGCGTACTCCTCCATAGTCCAGTCGCCCTTCAAGCCGCAGACCTCGTAGAGGAAATTGCCAAGCATATCGAAGCCCTGTTCGGTGTGGTTCACTTCGGGGTGAAACTGCGTGCCGTAAAACTTCTTTTCGGGGTTTTCGATTGCGCCGTAGGGGCACTTGTCGCTGTGGCACACCGCGCGGAAGCCCTCGGGGAGGGTCGCGATATGGTCGTTATGGCTCATCCATACAACCGACTTTTTCTTTAATCCTTTAAACAGCGGGGAGCTTGTATCGAATTCGCAATCCGTCCTGCCGAATTCCGCTGCCGCGTTTTCGTTTGCTTTTTCTATCCTGCCGCCCAGCCCGTATACGAGGAACTGCGCGCCGTAGCAGATGCCGAGAATGGGCACGCCCAGCCCGAATATTTCCTTACCCATTCTCGGAGAATCGTCAAGATAAACGGATTTGGGTCCGCCCGTAAAGATTATCCCCTTGGGGGTAAATTCGCGTATTTCCTCAATCGGCGTTTTGTAGGATTTGACCTCGCAGTAAATATTGTGCTCCCTCACTCTTCTTGCGATAAGCTGATTGTACTGCCCGCCGAAGTCGATAACTAAAACTTTTTCGTGAACCATCGTAATTTATCCTCATTTCGTTATTAAAAATATTAATGCCGAAACGCGGCAAGGCGGAATTTAGTTCTGCCGTTAAGCCGCGTTACGACATTATCGTCGTCACGGAAAATTTGCAAAGCAAATTTTCGTGAACTTAATTTTTGGGTGAATAGTTAGGCGCTTCCTTCGTGATAGAGATATCGTGGGGGTGCGACTCGATAAGCGAAGCCGAGGTCATTTTTACGAACTGCGCTTTGCTTCTCAGCTCGTCGATAGTGCCGCAGCCCGTATAGCCCATACCCGCGCGGAGCCCGCCCATTAGCTGGAATATGATGTCCGCAAGCGCGCCGCGGTAGGGCACGCGACCCTCGACGCCCTCGGGCACGAACTTTTTCGCGTCGGACTGGAAATATCTGTCCTTGCTGCCCTTCGCCATTGCGGGAAGAGAGCCCATACCGCGATAGGATTTGAAGCTTCTGCCCTGATAGATTTCAAGCTCGCCCGGCGACTCCGCCGTGCCCGCGAACAGCGAGCCGAGCATAACCGCGCTGCCGCCCGCGCCCAGAGCCTTGACTATATCGCCCGAGTATTTAATGCCGCCGTCGGCTATTACGCGCTTACCCATTTTATCCGCCTGTTCGGCGCAGTCCATAACCGCGGTAAGCTGGGGCATGCCAATGCCCGCGACGATACGCGTAGTGCATATCGAGCCGGGACCTATGCCGACCTTTACGACGTCCGCGCCCGCGTCGATTAAGTCGCGCGTGGCGTCAGCCGTAACCACGTTGCCCGCAACCAGAGGCAAATTGGGATAAGCTTTTTTGACCTTTGCAACAGCCTGAACTATGCCCTTGGAGTGACCGTGCGCCGAATCGAGCACGACCATATCCACCTTTGACTTGACGAGCTCGGCAACCCTGTCGAGCACGTCGGGCGAGCCGCCTATCGCCGCCGCGACCAAAAGCCTGCCCTTCGCGTCCCTCGCGCTGTTGGGGTACTGTATGGATTTCTCGATATCCTTTATGGTTATAAGCCCCTTTAAGTTGCCGTTTTTATCGACTATGGGGAGTTTTTCTATCCTGTGCTTGCCGAGGATTTTCTGCGCCTCCTCCAAGGAAGTGCCCACGGGCGCGGTGACGAGGTTTTCCTTCGTCATTACGTTTGCTATGGGCTGCGCGAAGTCCGTTTCGAAGCGCAAATCGCGGTTGGTCAGTATCCCCACGAGCTTGCCGCCCTCGGTTATGGGCACGCCGCTTATCTTATATTTTGCCATAAGCTCGCACGCGTCGGATACGGGCGCTTCGGGGGAGAGGTGGAACGGGTCGGTTATGACGCCGTGCTCGCTGCGCTTTACTTTATCTACCTGTAAAGCCTGCTCCTCTATGCTCATATTTTTATGAATAACGCCGATACCGCCCTCCCTTGCCATTGCAATGGCAAGCTTGCTTTCGGTAACCGTATCCATCGCCGCGCTTATAAGCGGAATGTTGAGTTTGATTCCGTCGCACAGCGTGGTATGCAAATCCACCGTCGACGGCAACACTTCCGACGCCGCCGGCACAAGCAGCACGTCGTCGAAGGTTAAGGCTTCTTTGACAATTTTATTACTCATAAACTTCTCCTTTGATTTTAATTACGCTATTTTTTCAAGTATGTCGATTAAATTTTTAACCCGTTCGGTTTGACCTTCCTCTCTGAGCGCGGAAAGGAATTTTTCCGCCGCGGATTTATCCGCCCGTTCTAAAATTTCGATTACGGGCTTTACATAAGCGAGCTCGCCCCCCGCTTTTGCAGAGGAAACAGCCTTGTCAATATCGCCCGCGCGGCACTGCGCGGCGGCAAGATGTCCGAAAATATACGCCCTGTATTCGCCCGTGTGCTCGCCGTAAACGCCGCCCGAAAGCGCCTCGTCCTTTGCGGCGCAAATTTTGCCGAAATCGTCGTGCAAGGTCAGCTTTTCGCAGTAGTTCAAGATATGCTTGTCCTTGCCGGAAAGTATCCCGTCCTCGGCGCAGCGCGCAAGGTCGCCCGCGTCGCCCGTATATTTATAACGCAAATCCGCGCAGGTTACGGCAAAGGAATAGTTCCCCGTTTTTTCGCACGAGGTAGCCATTGTCTGCGGCGAGATTAAAAGCCACATAGAAAATACTATCAGTGCGGCGGCAGCGAGTGCCGCAATCGTAATAAGCGCGGTTTTTAAAACAACTTTATTCATTATTTTTATCTTAAAAATATATTATTAGTTATTTTATCATACTGCAAAGAAAATTGCAACTGTTTGTAAAAAA
>DOCD01000137.1:0-3846 GCA_003503945.1 Clostridiales bacterium
AAAATATTCCCGCGGGGATATGTATTGCGTGGCGCCCCTAAAAGATTACGTGGACGAAATTATAACCCCCGCCCCCGCCGCAAAACCCGCGGTGCGGAAAATCGATATGACGTTTATTTCCGCCTTTGCTGGGAGCGCGCTGGGCAGCCTTATAATTTCCCTCATATTCGCGTTGGCGGTATAATGCTTTCAAAATACGAAAACGAGGTTATGGCGGCGGTGTACAGCCTTTGCGACGGGCTGGACAGCTGCCTTGTTTCACCTCTGGAAATTCTGTCCGTACTGCCGGAAAAACGAAAGTACAGCCTTGAAAAAGTCGACGGGATACTGCACGACCTTATGTGCGACGGTTACTTCGATTTGATTACTTCCGAAAGGAAAGGCGAGAAAATGTACGTCATAAACCTGAAAGCCAACGGGCTCAGCTACAAGCGCAACGCCAAACAGAAGCAACGCGATATTGCGTTCAGGATTATGCTCGCATTCATAGGCGCTGCCGCCACTTTTGTTTTCGGGCTCATAATAAAAAGTATATTCGGTTAAAAAGCTGCCTATATGGACGGCTTTTTATTTGCTTTTTTAGCGCGCGTTTGATAAAATAATTATTGTATATCCGCACTACTCTTATATTGAGGAAATTTATGAAACACAAAAAACTGATTATTTCGCTCACCGCGGTGCTTTCCGTAATATTGTTCCTGGCTACATTCGTATTCGTCTGGTACGTATGCGACTATTACCCCGATTTCAAAGAATTCAGAGAAGAATTCGAGATACCCGGACTCGACGAGGGCGCCGTGCCGCAGGGAATGGGCACTACGAACGTAAAATACGAGGTCAAGCAGGAGGACGGCACTTCGAAATCCGACAACAGACAGTTCTTTTTCGTCAGCGCGTATATGACGGACGGCTCCCCCTCCCGCATTTACGTTATCGGCGAAAAGAAGAGCAACGAAGAAGCTTCGGAATACGCCGGTTATATCGGTTACGTCACGATGAAGTTCAAAAACGCCGAGGGCAATTACGTTGATTTTTACGGGCACTGCGGCGGCGTGGCGCTCAATGAAAACACTTTGTGGGTTGCAAGCGACAGAACGGTTTACGTAGCAAAGGCGAGCGAGGAATATAAATCCAAAAGCATTTCCCGCGAGATTCTCGAAAAGGCGATAATAAGCCGCAACCCCGTCGTTAACAACGGGGACGGCACGACCGAAACAAAAGATTTCAGCATAAGCTTTACCGCCTCGTTCGACGCGAACTGCAACGCTTCGTTTTTGTACCTCTACGACGACTCGCGCTATACCTCCACCACCTACGACAGGCTGTACGTGGGCGAGTTTTACCGCAAGGGCAATTACGAAACGGATTTATCGCACAGACTTATTACCCCCAACGGCTACAAGAACACCGCGTTTATGTACGAATATAATATAAGCACGAGTTCGGACAATAAATACGGACTGATTACCCTCGACGACAAGGGACTTGACGAGGACAACAAGGTGCCCGAAATAAAGAAAATTTTCTCGCTGCCCGAAAAAATTCAGGGTGCGGCTTTCTCGGGAAGAGAGGGCTACGGCACCAACGACGGCATGATTGTGCTTTCGCAGAGCTACGGACTTTCCAACTCGCAACTACTGTGCTTCGACTGGAAGAAAGTAAACGAATCGGCAAACGGCATACTTTACTCGAAGCTGAGCGTTGACGGAAGCGGCGCGGGCAAAACGCCGACCGACGACAAGGAAGAAATCAAGGAAGGCGAGCTTTGCAGAAGCAGCTTTGTTTACAACAACGTATATAAGACTGTCGGCGGGCAGAAAATCCCGTATACCGACAGCGCGCTGCGCGTTTACTATATCGATATCAACAACAAAGATATGTTCGTCAACAACTACTCCGTCCCTTCGATGTCCGAGGGAATGTGCGTAATAACCCGCCCCGGCGCCAACGCCGCGCCTAAAATGCGCGTTTACGTACTATTCGAGTCGGCAGGAAAAAAATACAACAAATTTGTGCGCGAACGCCTGCACAACGTGTACAGCTTTATCCCGCACGTGAAATAATTTAAATTGCAAAACCCCTCCCCGCCGACGGCGGGGAGGGGTTATTATTTTATACGCTTATTTTATGAATGCGAGGCAGGCTTTGTAAAGGCTGTATACATCGGCTTTGGAAATAAGTTCGTAAGGGGCGTGCATAGAAAGCACGGGAACGCCCACGTCAACCGTATCTATGCCGAGGTTGCCTATGAATTTCGCGACCGTCCCACCGCCGCCTGCGTCAACCGCGCCGAGCTCGCCCGTCTGCCAGATAACGCCGTTATCCTCGAAAATATCGCGAAGGTAACCCATGAACTCGGCGGGGGCGTCGTTCGTGCCCGACTTGCCGCGCGCGCCCGTGTACTTCGATACCGCCGCGCCGCAGGATACGAAAGTGGTGTTGCGCTTTTCGAAAACCGAGCTGTAAGCGGGGTCGAAGCCCGCCGTTACGTCCGCGGAAATGCACTTCGAATTATATCTTACCTCTATGGGGTTAGCGCCGAAGGAAGCCGCTATCGTTTCTATGACGTCGGATATAACCTTGCTCTGCATGCCGGTCGTTCCGTCGCTGCCCACTTCCTCCTTGTCGGCGAACACAGCAAGCACGGTATGCGGCGAATCGTAATCGAATATCGCGCGCATTTCGGGATAGGCGCACACCTTGTCGTCGTGACCGTAAGCCGAAATCAGCGCCCCGTCAAAACCTACGTCGCGGGCTTTACCTGCCGGCACGAAGCACAGCTCCGAACACTGGAAATCGACCTCGGTTATGCCGTATTTTTTATTCAGTAACTTAAGTATTGCCGCCTTCACGCACTCCTTTTCCTCTTCGTCGTCTACGGCGGGAAGTCCGCCTATAACCGCGTTGAGACTTTCGCCGTCTATCGCCTTACCGAGCGTTTTCTGGCTCTGTTCGCCGCCGAGGTGGGGCAAAAGGTCGGTTACGTAGAATACGGGGTCGTTTTCGTCCTCGCCTACGCAAACCTCCTTTCTTTCACCGCCGCGCAGCATAACCACGCCGTGCAGCGCGAGCGGCATTGCCGTCCACTGATATTTCTTTATCCCGCCGTAATAGTGAGTTTTGAAGTAGCAAAGCCCCGCTTCCTCGTACATAGGGTTGGGCTTCAAATCAAGCCTGGGCGAATCTACGTGCGCGACCATTATGCGTACGCCGTCCTTTGCGACGTCCTCTTTACCGACGCTTATGAGGAAAATATTTTTACCTCTGTTGAGAAAATAGCGTTTGTCGCCCGCTTTCAGTTTTTCGGAAAAGCTGAAAGGCTTGAAGCCTTTTTCTTCGGCAAGCTTTTTTGCCGTTTCGGAAGCGTCGCGTTCGGTTTTCGACGTGTCGAGAAATTTTTTGTAGCCCTCTGCAAAATCGTATATTGCTTTAAGCTCGTTTCCGTCCGCTTCCTTGTAAACGTTTTTACGCGTATATTTCAAATCCATATTTTAACTCCTTAAAAAAAATTTTCTTTATCACGATTATAGTATTTTACGGGAAAATTGTCAAGAACAGTTGTATTGATAATAAAAATATTAACTTTTTTTTAAATTTATATCGATAAACAATTTACTATTTATTTAATAAGTTGGTATAATAAAAAGGCTGGATAAGATAAAAATCACAAGGGTAAAATTTATTGAAAAACAAACCTTACGTAACGGCGAAAAAAGTTGCCACTTTATCGGTTTTTACCGCGTTGAGCCTCATAATGTTCATAATAGAAAACCAGTTCCCGCCGATGTTTATCCCCGGCGCAAGAATGGGGCTTGCCAACATCTTTTCTTTCGCGGCGCTCATCAT
>DOCD01000137.1:4126-6858 GCA_003503945.1 Clostridiales bacterium
TCATATATTCGCCGGCGGAAGCATTTGTCGTCGTCGCGGTAAGAACGGCGCTCGGCGCGATTTTTGCCGGAAACGTATCCGCGCTTTTGTACAGCTTTACGGGCGGCGTGGTTTCTATGGCGGTTTCGACGCTGCTCATGTACACCGCGTACCCTAAAATTTCGGTCATGGCGGTAAGCATAGTTGCGGCGGTTTCGCACAATGTCACGCAGAACCTGGTGTTCGTGCTTATCTCGGGCACGGCGCTCACCTTCGGTTACATGCCCTATCTCATACTTCTCGGTATTCTTTCGGGCGGCATCGTAGGCGCGATAATAATGCTTATTTTCAAAAAGGTGCCCAAAACGGTATTTGAAAAGGCAATAGGTAAAAGATATCCTTAAAAAAGATATTTTACAAATAAAATCATAAAAAATTTATAAGGAGAACAGTTGTGAAAGCAGTTAAAGGAAAATACTACTTCGGCGGCGTGCACCCGCACGATATGAAGGCTTTGTCAAGCTCTGCCGCCCTTGAAGTATTCCCCACGCCGGACGTCGTGGCGATTTCGACCCTGCAATCGCTCGGCAGACCCGCCGTCCCCGCGGTGGAAGCCGGTAAAAGCGTAAAACAGGGCGAAGTTATCGCAAAAGCAGACGGTGCGATTTCTTCCGACGTTTTCGCAAGCGTCAGCGGTACGGTCAAGGAAATCAAGACTATGCCCGGCGCGAGCGGCGCGGACGAGACGTTTATCGTAATAGAGTCCGACGGGAAAGACGAAACAAGCTTTATGCCTCCCCTTGCCGACCCGTCGGCGGAGGAAATAAAGCAGAGAATCAGGGACGCGGGTATCGTAGGGCTCGGCGGAGCGGGCTTCCCCACCGCGGTTAAGGTCGCGCCCAGAACGCCCGTAGACACGCTGGTAATCAACGGCGCCGAATGCGAGCCCTATCTTACGTGCGACCACCGCCTTATGCTTGAAAAGGCGGACGGCATAGCCAAGGGTGCGAGATATATCGCAAAGGCGCTCGGCGTGAGCAAAATCATTATCGGCATAGAGGCGAACAAACCCGACTGCATCGCGGAGTTCGAAAAGTACGACGACATACAGCCCGTTATCCTCAAAAAGCAATACCCGATGGGCGGCGAAAAACAACTTATTTACGTAACCACGAGCAGAAAGGTCGGTATAGGCAAGCTTCCCGCGGACGTAGGCGTCGTCGTTCAGAACGTGGCTACCTGCTTTGCGGTTTACGAGGCTGTCGAGTTCGGCAAGCCACTCTTCGAAAGAGTAATAACGATTTCGGGTAAAGCGGTAAAGGAGCCCAAAAACCTCTGGGTTAAGGTCGGCACCCCCGTATCTTCGCTTATAGAATTCTGCGGCGGCGAAAGCTCGAATCCCAAAAAAGCAATCCTCGGCGGGCCTATGACGGGCGTTGCGGTGGCAAACTACGACTCGTACACGCACAAGACGACGTCGGGCGTGCTTTTGATGACGGAAAAGGAAGCGGCAGACGACGAGCCCACGCCCTGCCTTCAATGCGGCAAATGCGCGGACGTGTGCCCTATGCATCTTATGCCTATGAACACTGCGTTCTACTCCGCTGCGGGCGATTTTGACGCAGCCGCGAAATACGGCAACGTACAAGCCTGCATAGAGTGCGGCGCATGCGAATACATCTGCCCCGCAAAACGCCCCCTTATTCAGGCTATAAGAAAGACGAAGGCTTACCTTCGCAATAAGAAATAGGAGTAAAAGAAATGGACAATACGATAGTGGTTTCTACTCCTCCTCACGTCAAATCGAAACGCACGACCCGCTCGATAATGCTCGACGTCGTTATTTCGCTTCTGCCCTGCGCTATCGCCGGAATAGTTTTCTTCGGCTGGCAGGCGCTTATGATAGAGCTTGTCGCGGTTGTAACCTGCGTTGCGACGGAATTCGTGTACTTCTTTATCCTCAACAAAGGATTTTCGAACAAGTGCGCGGACGCGAAAAAGGTTTGCGTAAGGTGGATTAAACAATTTGATTTAACCTCGGTCATAACCGGACTTATCCTCGCGCTCATTTTACCCTCCACGGCAAAATGGTACGAAGTACTTATAGGCGCGATATTCTCGATAGCGGTCGTAAAAATGCTGTTCGGCGGAACGGGCAAAAACCTCGTAAACCCCGCCGCGGCAGGAAGAGTTTTCATGTTTTTGAGCTTTTCCATAACCACCTACGTTGCATGCAACTTCGGCGCGGTTGCCGACGGCGGTACGCTTACCACGGGCGCAACCAACCTTTCGACCTTGCTCGGTAAAAACCCTTCGAGCACGTTGAATCCTCTCGACCTGTTCCTCGGCTCGGGCGTTGCCGGCTGCATAGGCGAAACATGCAAGGTTGCAATATTAGTAGGTTTCGTTTATCTTTGTGTAAGGAACGTCATAAAATGGTGGCAGCCCCTGCTGTTTATCGTAGTTTTCGGCTTTACGGCGGTATTCATGTCCGGCTTTGCGTTTGACAGTTATAAGTTCGATATGACGCTTTTCCTTCCTCACATTTTATCGGGCGGAGTGCTGTTCGGCGCGGTATTTATGTTTACCGACTACTCCACCTCACCCAAGGGCGTTTACGGACAGCTTGTGTATTATATTGCCGCGGCGTTGATTGTCGCTATACTGCGCTATCTTACAAAGATTGAAGTAACGTCGTTTGTTATTATGCTTTTAAACCTTATAGTTCCCCTTATAGACAAGTATCTTATAAG
>DOCD01000055.1 GCA_003503945.1 Clostridiales bacterium
CCTGTAAATATTAGGTTAGGAAATAGGTATTGACTTGTTAATAATGCGTATTATATAATTCAACCACAAACAAAAACCGTTCGTTGGTAAACAAAAATGAAACAAATTTTCAATCCGTATCTGCCCGAAGGGGAGTACTTCCCCGACGGTGAGCCGCATGTATTCGGTGACAGAGTATACATATATGCAAGTCACGACAAGTGCGGGTCTATGCGTTATTGCCCGGGCGACTATTATGTTTGGTCCGCCCCGATAGCCGATTTGACTGAATGGAGCAACAAAGGAATTTCTTACAAAAGGCGCGGAGTGCGCAACAAACTCGGCTATCGCTGTATGTGGGCGCCGGACTGCGCAAGGGGTGCAGACGGAAGATATTACCTTTATTATTGTTTTGACTTTGACAACAGAATATGTGTTGCGGTATGCGACACTCCTGACGGCGAATTTAAATTTTACGACTACGTGCGCCACGCGGACGGAACGCTTTACGGCAAGGGTAAAACGGACATAATGTGCTTTGACCCCGCGATATTCGTTGACGACGATGGCGAAGTGTATCTTTATACGGGATATTCAGCGAACGAAAACCTTAAAAAAATGCTTAATCGCCGCGGTATAAAAAACGTGGACGGTACGGGCAATCAGGTTGTTGAACTTAAAGAAGATATGTGCACGGTAAAAAGTGAACCCCAAATGCTTATCCCCGGTTATAAAAACAGCAAGGGAACAGGTTTTGAAGGTCACGAGATGTACGAAGCGTCCTCAATAAGAAAAATTAACGGAAAATACTACTTCTTCTACTCATCAAGATTGAGCCACGAATTAGCTTACGCCGTAAGCGACAAACCGACCTCCGGTTTTGTTTACGGCGGAGCCGTGGTTTCGAACGGTGATATCGGATTCAACGGCAGAACGGAAAAAGATGCGCTCAATTACTGGGGTAACGTACACGGCTCGGTTGAGAGAATAAACGGTGAGTACTACGTGTTCTATCACCGACAGACTAACAAAAACGAGCAAACCCGTCAGGGTTGTGCGGAGAAGATTGAAATAGACGCGGACGGCAAGATAAAGCAGGTTGAAATGACGAGTTGCGGACCGAACGGAACTTTTAAAGAATACGGAAGTTATCCCGCGTACATAGCCTGCAATCTGTTAAGTGCAGGTGGTGCGGTAAAATGTGCTTATGGACCTTTTTCAAGACACAAATACAAATTGCACCCGTGCGTAACCGAATATAAAAAGGGTAAGCAGTGCATTAAAGGAATGCGTGACGGGGCGGTTGCGGGATACAAATATTTTGAGATTGTCGGCGTGAACGAAATAAGTGTTACCGTGTGCGGCGCGGAAGGCAAAGTGCTTGTATCTACATGTTTAGGGGGCGCACCGATATGCAGTATAAAGATAGCTAATTCGAAAAACTGGCAAACTTTTACTGCGCCGATTGATTTGCCGCAAGGCAAAACGGCGCTATACTTTACTTATAAAGGCAAAGGCAAGATAGATTTTAAAGATTTTTATTTAGATAAGGTATAAACCGCATAAGCGGTATATATATAAAAAATTTTTAGGAGGATCAAGATGATCACAAAAGCGCAAAAGAATAAGGCGCGCAAAGGTATGAAGTCATTGGCGGCAATCGGTGTATGTGCTACCATGATGACGACGGCAGGTATCGGAACGATTTTTGCTTCGGCGGCAACCGGCTTAGCTGCTAACGGAAAATATTATGCCAGTTTTAGCACAGTGGAAGAAGCTTATGCCGCAGCGAAAGAAGTTGCTGTGGATATTGCTGCTGAAGGGCAGACTCTGCTTAAAAATAAAGAGTATGCAAACAAAACCAAAGCTCTTCCTATGGTAGGACAGGAGTACGTAAGCGTATTCGGGGTAGGACAAGATGTGCCCGCGGGGTCAACTACGAAGAATTACGGCCCGGACGTAAATCTTTTAGATGCGTTACAAGGAGAAGGTTTTAGAGTTAACCCTGCATTGCGCGGCTTTTACGAAGCAGATAATACTTCTGTAAGTGGAAAAGGTGGCTGGAATCCGGGTTCTTCTATATTCAAAGAGAGAACAGATTTCGGGAAAGGTATAGAAGAATCTTTCGGCATTTATAACGATGCAGCAATCATAGTTCTTTCCCGCGGCGGCGGTGAAGGTAACGATGTTGAAAGAAAGACTGCAGAACTTCAAGGCGCAAACGATTGGCACGGTGCACCCTATACCGAAGGTGAAGGATCGGATGCTAAAAAGTATAAGCACTTCCTTCAGATGACTGATACGGAAGAAGCTCTTTTAAAATATGTAAAAGCGCAGGGTTTTAAAAAGATTATATACGTTATAAATTCTTCACAGATTTTTGAGCTTCATAATCTTGAACAGGATAACGACGTTGACGGCATTCTTTGGATTGGGCGTCCCGGTGGCGCCGGTATGGAAGCAACCGCTAAGATTTTAAGCGGTAAAATCAATCCTTCAGGCAGAACGGTTGATACTTGGTATAAAGATTTTACCGTTGACCCCACTTGGTATAACTTCGGTGATAACTCGCAGGTGGGTGGCGGTATCGCTTATACGCACGGTACCGATAAGGACGGAAAGCCTGTTAATACCGGTTGGTACGGTGTCGACTACGACGAAGATATTTACGTAGGTTACCGCTATTATGAAACTAAGGCTGCGGATATGAACTCGGCTAAGGCGAATTCAGGCAATGACTGGTATGATGATGCCGTCGTATATCCTTTCGGCTACGGTTTAAGCTATTCTGAATTTTCTTATAAAAATATGAGCGTTAAGGTAGGTGGTGAAGAACTCGGCGCAACGGTTAAGGCGACAGATTTATCTTCAAGCATAGACGCTGACGGTACAAAACATGAAGCTAAAATTAAGACTCTTACCGTGTCCGTAGACGTTCACAACGACGGACCTATGGCGGGCAAGCACACCGTAGAACTTTACGTAAACGCGCCTTACTTTGAAAACGAAGTAGAAAAATCTCACGTAAAACTTGTTGGTTTCGGCAAATCTGAAATAATAAGACCCGGTGAAACGCAGACCGTTACCATGACGGTAAACGTTCAGGATTTGGCGTCTTACGATTATACCGACGCAAACCACAACGGCTTTAAAGGATACGAGCTTGACGAAGGCGACTATAAACTTATGGCATTGCAGAACGCTCACGGCTGGGCAGAGCAGAACGTAATTCAGAAGTCGTTTAAGATTACCGACGGCTTAAAGGCGGACGGTGTTACTTCCGAAAGCGCAAGGGGCGCGGCCTATATGCAGCTCGATGATTTCAGCGGCAACGAAATCGAAAACTTGTTCTCTAAAGAGAACGGTGCATTCTACAGTTTGCGTGATAGTAGTGAGGGCGTAACATATAAGGCAAACAAAGACGCAACCGCAACGCAGGTACTTATGTCGAGAGCAACGGGTTTACAGTTGCCCGAAACGACTAAAGCAAAAGAACTGGAACTCTCAGACGAGATGTTCAAATCAATTAAATATTGGGATAACTTCTCGTTGGATACAACCGTTAAGGTTAAAGATGAAAACGGAAAAGAAGTTGAAAAAGTGGTTGCAAAACCTGTTTCCGATGAAATTATACCCGGTAACAGCAATAAACCCGACGCTGAAAAAGTTTATTACAAAGACGGGCAGACAATCGCCGGAGTAGTTTCCGAAGCTGATTTCCCTTGGCTTAAAGATACCCTTGCTGCGGCAAGCAGAATGGGACACTGGGATCAGAAAGGTACTTATAAATATGACGACGGTACAACCGTTAAACTTTCGGACATGGCGGGCATAGATCCTTTCGGTACAGAAAAGATAGGCGGTACGGGCAGATTTAAAGACATGACCGGTGCCGAAGCCTGGGACGTGTTTATGAATACTCTTACCTGGAAAGATTTAATGGATATTGTAGGACAGTATCAGAAAAAGTCCTGGGACGCAATATCTATGAATCAGTTAAAGGATTTCGATAACGCTACTAACCCTGGTGACGGTATTACTTTTAACTTCGGTTGTAACTGTATACTTGCGGCTACATGGAATACCGAGCTTGCTTATGCAAAGGGACTTATCGTAGGCGATATGGCGCTTCTTAACGGCAAAAACTGCTGGTGGGGCGGCGCTGCGCAGACGCATCGTTCACCGTTCGGCGGTCGTGTATACGAATATCAGTCTGAAGACGGTATACTTGCGGGTTATATCGGTGCAGGCGAATCTCTTGGCGTAAATTCAAAGGGTATCGCTACATATTATAAACATTGCGCACTCAACGATCAGGAAACGAACAGAAACAAATTGAACCTGTTTGCATGGGTATCAGAGCAAGCCGTTCGTGAAATTTACTTCAAGTCATTCCAGATAGCGGCACAGGAAGGGCAGTCGTCGGCAATCATGGGCGCTTTTGCAAGAGCGGGCCGTATGAGCCTTAACGTAAACTATAACTTCGTAACCGGCTTATTCAGAAAAGAATGGGGACGTGAAACTATATCTTTTACAACCGATATGTACAGCCCTATGAAAGGTTGTTCGCCCCTTGATTTGCTGGTTCGTGCAGGTACGGATACTATTGCAACGAACACGATGTCCGGTACTTGGGAAGACGATAAGCTTACCATAGGGTCCGGTGACGCGGTTTCAGTTAAAAATCAGTGGTATACAACCAGACATTGCGCAATGATATTCCTTTGGACGCATGCAAATACGGCAATGAATATGAACGGTGTAAGTTTTGATTGGTCAAACGCAGAACTTTCCGCAACCCAGGGAACGGCAGTCGCAAACGCAACGGTAAGCTGCGGTGCAACAGGCGAAAAAGTAGTTTATTCGTTAACTGCCGGTTCGCTTCCTGCAGGATTAACGCTCGATAGAGCAACAGGCAAAATCGAAGGCACTACTACGGCAAAAGCCGGTGAATACAAATTCACGGTACAGTGTCTTGTTGATGGATGGGTAAAGGGTACTAAAGCGTATACGTATACCGTTGCTACTCCTTTTACGATCAGCGAAAATGCCGGTGAAGTAGGTGAAGAGTTCTACGCAACATTAGACGGTATCGACGGAGCAACGTACGAAGTAAAAGAAGGAGCATTGCCCGAAGGCCTTGCTCTTACGGACGGCGTAATTGAAGGTACTCCTGTTGAAGCCGGCGAATTTAAAGTTACTATGTTGGCAACGGTTGGTACGGGTAAAAACGTAAAAACTTATGAATTTGACGTTACTCTTACGATCGAAGGTGAAACGGAAGTTACCGATCACGGTAATATAGTAAGCACAGTAATAAACGACAAGGGCGAACTTGAAATTACCTATGCGGACGGCTTCGTTGATAATCTCGGCGTAGTCGTTGGTAAAGACGGCGCGGACGGTAAAGACGGCGTAAACGGACAGGACGGCGCACCCGGTAAAGATGCGGAAGGCGGATGTAACGGTTCTGTTGCAACCACGATAGTACCTTTAACGGCGGCATTTGCATTTGTCGGCGCGGCAGTAATAATTTTAAGAAAGAAAAACGCAAACAAATAATTAATTGAACACGGGTTCCGTACCGAATAAATACGGATGCGGTTTTGGCGGGCTTAATGCCCGTCAAAATCTAAGTTTTTTTAAATTTGTAAAAGTTCCGTTATTTCTAACGGTTAAATATATAAATCGGAGGACACAATGAAGAGATTTAAACTCGCCCTGTTATGCGCTTCTTTGGCCACGGCGGCGCTGTGCGGTATGACCGCGTGCGATGATAGTACGGCAAACGACGGTAAGCATAACGTAACGTTTATTTACAACTATGCGGACTCGCCTGCGTCTTTAACCTATTCCGTTGAAGACGGGGGAAAGGTTGAAAAACCGCAGGATCCCACGCGCGAAGACTATCGTTTTAAAGGTTGGTATACTTCTGTCGTCTGTACTGAAAAGTTTGCTTACGACTTTGACAACCCTGTTAACGAAAATCTGCGTTTGTTTGCCGGTTGGTCGCTTTCAAATGCAACGGTTACTTTCAACCTTAATTACGAAGGCGCGGCAAATTCTACCGCAAGCGTGGAAGTAGGCGAAAAAGTTACACGCCCCGCGCAGGATCCCGTACGCGAAGATTACCATTTCGACGGCTGGTATGCGGACGCTCTGGGCACGCGTGAATTCGATTTTAATTCGGTAATAAGTGATAATACCGTAATTTACGCTAAATGGACGCAGACAGTAGCGAGAGTAACGTTTGTGCATTTCGATGACATTATTGTTTCTTCAAAAGTGGAAGTAGGGCAAACGGCTACACGACCCGCACAAGACCCGGAAAGGGAAGATTATCGGTTTGTTAACTGGTATGTGGATAAGGCTTGCACGCAAGTATACGATTTCTCTGCGCCTATAACCGCAGATATCAGAATTTATGCGGGGTGGAAGCTTTTGGTTGCAACCGTAACGCTTGATTACAATTACGAAGGCGCGGAAGCGGGCAGGATAAAGGTGAACGTGGGCTCTGCAATAAATAAACCGGAAGACCCCGAAAGAGAAGGTTATAATTTTGTCGGTTGGTTTATTGATGAAAATGGTGTTTCTGCATATAATTTTGCTACTAAGGTGGAAAATAATATTTCACTTTATGCTAAATGGGAGCTTAAGGTTTTTACCGTAACGTTTAATGCTAATTATACCGGGGCTAAATCTACAACGGCAGAAGTAAAGTATAATCAAACAGTAGAAGAGCCTGCCGAGCTTTCAAGGTCAGGTTATGACTTTGCGGGTTGGTATAAAGATTCCGAATGTAACAATGCATTCGACTTTAATACCCCGATTACAGCCGATACGGAATTATTTGCTAAATGGATTTCGCAAAATGCAAGCGGTGAATGCGAAGTTAAATTTATGCTTAATTACGGCGAAAATAAACTTCATAAACAAATGTCGGTTAAACAGGGCAGAAAGATTATCGCGCCGGAGGATCCGGAAAGGAAAGGTTATTTCTTTGCCGGTTGGTATGTGGAAGCTACTTGCGAAAATATGATTGATTTCTCACGTAACGTCTATGCGCCTGAAAGTGTAGAATACGTTCTTTATGCGAAATGGTTAAAAGGATACACGTTTGAAGCGGAGTACACCTATCTTGAAGGCAAACCAGGGCAG
This sequence comes from Clostridiales bacterium, assembly GCA_003503945.1. Classification (GTDB taxonomy): domain Bacteria; phylum Bacillota; class Clostridia; order Christensenellales; family Borkfalkiaceae; genus Coproplasma. The sequence continues at coordinate 7,138 of DOCD01000055.1, forward strand.
GGTTCGTCGGATAACTGTGAAGGTACGCAGTTAATTCAGACAGTTAAAGATATTACCGGTAATGGTGCGCAAATGGGTATGAGTAACGGCGCATACGTCGGCAAACTTTATTACAACGGTGCGTTTATTGAATTTAACGTAACGTCGTCCGAAGAGGTGTTTGATGCGGCAATGGTACTTCGCCTTACGCCTGATTTATACGATATGATTTTCACTGATGAAGAATGGCAAGTGGAAGTCAACGGCGAACTTTTAAGATACGGCTCATTAAGTTTAACAGGCGCAATAGCTACTACCGATGTGGACGAGAATGGAAATACCATAAGCGGCGACTTGTATAAACGTCCTTTTGAGAACTATTTGATGACTTCTGCATTGCATCTTAAAAAGGGTAATAACGTAATCAAATTAATAACGCACAATATTCGTGATCATAGCGGTACGTTTAATGCGGAAACTCCGCTTATCGACTGTATGTATCTGTATTCGAATTCCACGCTTTCTTGGACGAATTGCTATCCCGAAAACTTAGACAAAACACAGGCAGACGTAAATTACGATATTACGTATGATTATAAGAAAAAGAAATAATGGAGGGAGAAGTTTGGTATGAATCTTAAAATCAATTTTAAAAACAGAATGCTTGCCGATTACTTATTATTTGCGGCAACCGCGCTTATGCTGGTGGAGTTTATTCTCTACATGGCGGCAAGCAGAACTTCTTTCGACCCTAACTATTCCGCAGGAGCAATTGCGGGTATGGTTATCGCGCTGGGGTTAGGCATAGCGGCAATTATCTTGCCGCTGCGCCCGCTGGCGTTCGGGCAATACCTGTTTGCTCTGTTTGCGCTTATACACTATATAGCGTCGCAGGCAAACTTGCTTGCAAATATCTTGTACGGTGTAGACGGTTCTACCTTGCCCGCAGCGTTCTTTATAACTATTATCTGCGCCGTGGCAACCGTAGGGCTTTCGCTTGCGGCGGGAATACTTATGAGCGCGAAAAGACGCGCTGCCCGCGAAGGCGTTTAAGGAGGAAGTATGAAAAAACTTTTTAATAAAACGTTATGGATGATACTTTCGGTTGTAATGGCAACCTTGCTGGTAATTTCTACCGCATTATATACTATTGCTTACAGTTATCAGACGCTGTTAAACCAGACCTTCGGGCTTAAAAACTACGACATAGTGGACGAAGGCGACGGCAGCGAAAATACGGAATACTTCAAAGCGAAGTACACGGAAAAGCAGGAGCTCATGACGGCGGGCGCAACCGTTTCCGAGGCGGTTGAAGCGGAAGGGCTGGTTTTGATGAAAAATAACGGCGCGTTGCCGCTCGATAAGTCAAAGGGCTTAAAGGTAAGCCTTTTCGGGACGGGTTCTGTAAATATCAACAACAGCGTTCAGGGTATGCGCGGCGGCGCCGGCGGCGCGATTGATTCTGCGGAAGAGCTTACAACTTTTAAGGACGCGCTGGAAGCGGTTGACGTAAAAGTAAACGGCGACTTATGGAATTTATACCTTACGGGCGCGGCTAAAAGCTACGGCGGATATAAAAAGCTCGACGCAAGCACAAATATCCAGACTTACTATATAAACGAAGCTCCTTGGAGCGTTTACGGCACGGTCAGAAGCACTTTTGCGGAATATTCGGACGCGGCTGTCGTGGTTTTAACCCGTGACGGCACCGAAGGCGCCGACCTTAACGCGTTCGGCAGCGACGGTAAAGATGGCAATTACCTTGCTTTATCCAACGAAGAAACCGACCTTTTAAAAGAGATTTCGGCTTTGAAAAGAAGCGGCACGTTTAAAAATATCATTGTTATACTCAATTCCGCGGCGGCTATACAGCTTGATTTTCTTGAAAACGAAGATATCGACGTTGACGCGTGCATGTGGATAGGTAACACTGGGATGACGGGTATAAACGCGGTTGCAAAGGCGCTTGTAGGCGACGTGGTGCCTTCCGGCAGACTTTCGGATACTTACGTTTACGATAATTTCTCTTCGCCGGCAATGGCGTCGTGGGTGCTTAACAATAACAAGGTATTTTCGTCTTCGTGGAATAACGGCAACCTTGACAATACCCAAAAATATTACGGCGTTTACGTGGAAGGTATCTACGTGGGTTATCGTTATTACGAAACCCGTTATGCGGATGTGGTTGAAAAAGCAAGCAACGTAGGCGTGTATAACTATACGGATACGGTTGCGTATCCTTTCGGCAGCGGTATGTCCTATACGAATTTTGAATACGGCGATATATCTGTTGAAGCTGACGCGAACGGTAAAACTTACGAAGTGTCTGTTGAAGTTACTAATGCGGGAAATGCCTATTCCGGCAAGGAAGTAGTGCAGATTTATTTGCAAAAGCCTTACACCGATTACGCAATCGAAAATCAGATGGAAGTTGCGGCGGTTGAGCTTGTAGGCTTCGGCAAAACGGAAGTGCTTGCGCCCGGCGCGAAGCAAACCGTAACCGTCACCGTTGAAAAGGAAGACTTTGCTTCCTACGACGTGTACGGCGCGGAAACTTATATTCTTGACGAAGGCACTTATTATCTGGCGGCAGGCAAAGACGCGCACGACGCGCTTAACAATATTCTTGCTAAAAAAGGCTTCACTACGGACGACGGTATGGACTATAACGGTAATGCGGGTCTTGCCTGGTCAACCAAGGTAGAAGTTCGCGATACGCAAACTTATGCGGTATCGGGTGAAAGCGGCAAAGAAATTAATAACAAACTTGCATTTGCGGACCCCAACCGCAACATTAATGCGGGCGGCAATTTAGTGACTTATGTTTCAAGGAGCAACTGGACGGGAACCTGGCCGAAAAAAGCGGTTACGCTTGAACTTACCGCCGCTATGGTTGCCGATTTGCAGAGTGATAAAGAACCTGAAAACGAAGGCGAAATGCCCGCGTTTGGTGAAAGCAACGGTTTGACGCTTATCATGCTCCGCGGCAAAGACTACGACGATGCCGATTGGGATAAACTCTTGGACGAAATGTCCTTTGAAGATTACAATACCCTGCTTACCACCGCATATTGTATTACGGCAGCCGTGGAAAGCGTGGTTAAGCCCGAAACTAAGGAAATGGACGGCCCCACTTACTGTAAAGAACAGGATGGCGCTAAAAATTTGCGCTTCCCCTGCGAAGGTATATGGGCTTCAACTTTCAATGTTGACCTGCTTGCACAAGTCGGCGAAGTTCTTGCAAATCACAGCTTATTCCTTGGCTATCACGGTATGTGGATACCCGGTATTAATATTCACCGTACCCCTTATAACGGTCGTACGCACGAATACTTCTCGGAGGATCCTTTCCTTACGGGAATATGCTCTCAGGCGGAAATAGAAGCGATTCAGGAATACGGCGTTATCGCATGGCCCAAGCACTTTATACTTAACGATCAGGAAGCAAACAGAAACGGTATAGGTATATGGGGCAACGAACAGGCTATCAGGGAAATTATGTTAAAACCATGGAAGTATGCGTTGAGTCCCGAAAGGGGCAACGCCCACGGCGTAATGTCGTCTTTCAACCGTGTAGGCAGTATCTGGTCGAGCGGCAGCCCCGAACTTGTCAACGGCATAATGCGCGACGAATTCGGGTTTAACGGTATGATTATTACCGATATGGCGGACGCAAACGGAACCGTATATATGTCCTGCGTTGACGGTATTATGGCGGGTACCGATTTATGGTTGAGCTCCGGCAAGGACCACAGCTTTGCGGCTTATAAAAATAACGCAACCGTAGTCAACGCAATGCGCGAATCCTGCCACAGGATACTGTATAACGTATGCAATTACAGCGCGGCTATGAACGGTTATTCTTCGACAACCAAACTTGAAAGAGTTTACGTTTGGTGGGAAAAGGCAGTTATATCGCTGCTTACCGTGTCATGCGTGCTTGCCGCAGCTTCATTGACAATGCTTATTTTAAGTGAAATTAAAAATAAAAAAGACGGGAAATCTTTGAACGATGAGAAGGATAGCATTTAACGAAGGCTGGTCGTACAAAAAACTTGATATAGATGAAGAGTTTAAAAATGTAATTCTTCCTTACGACTGTATGTTGCGCGAAAACCGTTCGGACGACAGTCCGGGCGGCTGCAACAACGGCTGGTTTGAAGGGTACGATTACGAATTTTTAAATGAGTTCGAACGTCCCGTTGAAAAAACCGTCGTTATTGAATTCGAAGGGATATATCACCGCGCGGAAGTGTACTGCAACGGTGAAAAGGTGGGTTACCGCCCTAACGGTTATCTCGGGATTGTTGCCGATTTAAGCAACGCTTTAAAACAAGGTAAAAACCAACTGCGCGTAATTTCACGCGGTGCGGATATTCCAAACAGCCGCTGGTATACGGGCGCGGGCATTTACAGACCCGTAAATCTTTATACCGCAGACGAAAATTATATCCCTTTAAACGGTGTTAAAATAAAAACGCTAAGTATCAATCCCGCGGTAGTGGAAGTTGCTTTGGCGGCTCACGGCGATGGGGAAGCAAAAATAAGCGTTACGAACGGTGACGAAATGGTTGCGGAAGCAAGCGCACCCGCAAACGGAAGCGTGCGTATCAATATCCCCGACGCAAAATTATGGTCGCCCGAAGCGCCCGAGCTTTATACCTGTAAAGTAGAATTTAATGGCGACATGTGCGAGCAACGGTTCGGAATAAGGGTAGTTACCTGCGACACCGAAAACGGCTTTTGCATAAACGGCAAACGCGTAATACTGCGCGGGGCGTGTATTCATCACGACAACGGACTTTTAGGCGCGGCAACTTTTACCGAAGCCGAAGAAAGAAAGATTAAAATTCTGCAAAAATGCGGTTTTAACGCTATCCGTTCCGCACATAATCCTTGCAGTAAAACATTGCTCGATGTTTGCGACAGGCTGGGTATGATGGTTATGGATGAATATGCGGACAGCTGGTACGTGCATAAAACCAAGTACGACTATGCGGGATTTTTGGAAGAGTGGTACGAACGCGATATCACCGATTTGGTTGAAAAGGATTTCAACCATCCGTGCGTAGTTTTGTATTCTTTGGGTAACGAAGTTACCGAAACGGCTGAAAAGCGCGGCGTAGAACTTTACAAGGCAATGCAAAAAGTTGTTAAAAGCCTTGATACAACCCGCCCCGTAACCTGCGGAATAAACATAGGCTTTAACCAAGCGGCTTATAAAGGACACTCTTTCTTTTCGGACGAAAAGGCAAACCGTAACGCGGAAGATTTTAAAAATTTAGGTACGGAAAAATCAAACCACAGAAAGTGGATGTTCGGTCCTTTGTTTACCAGACTTAACGCCATACTCCCCGGTTGTGACAAAGCCACGCGTGAAGCGTTCGGCGCAATGGACGTTGCCGGGTACAACTACGGTATTCTGCGCTATAAGCACGACAGGAAAAAGTATCCTAACCGCATAATATTAGGCAGCGAAACCTTCTGCGAGGACGCGGAAAAAGCAGTTAAAATTATGACCCGGGATAAATGTATTATAGGTGATTTTGTTTGGACGGGTATGGATCATATAGGCGAAGTGGGTTTAGGCGCTTTTGAATACTGCGAGTACGCGCCCACATTTATACATACCAAGGGCTGGCTTACTTCGGGTAGCGGCAGAGTTGATATAACGGGTAAACCCTTACCCGAAGCGTACTATATGAAAGCCGCATACGGACTTTTGAAAAAACCTGTTATTGCGGTAAAGCCCGTAAACCATAATGGCGAAAGGCACAGTCCTTCGGGCTGGAAATTTACGGAAGCGGTAGAGTCCTGGGCTTGGACGGGCTGCGAAGGCAAAAAGGCAAAGGTAGAAGTGTACGCGTGCGGTGCTTGCGTAGAGCTGTATTTGAACAACAGAAAGGTAGGCAGCCGTTCTCTAAAAAAACATTGCCGTGTAAAATTCAACGTGCGGTACAAAAGCGGTACGCTTACGGCAATTGTTTTTGACAACCGTAAAAGGGAAATTTCACGCAGGTCTATATATTCGGTGGACGACGCTACGGAATTGAGAGTGGAACCGGAAACGGAAAAAGCAGAAAGCGGTAAACTATGTTTCGTAAGGATGCGTTTGACTGATACCAATGGCATAACCAAAGTTTTAAAACGCGAGAGAATTAAAGTAAAAGTAGAAGGCGGAGAACTCGTTGGTTTAGGGCACGCGTGCCCGTATAACGACGACGGCTATACAGGTAACGAAACGGGTACTTACTACGGCGAAGCGTTGGCAATAATAAAAGCAGGTAACGGAGATAAAATATCGATAAACGCCGTTTGCGAATCGGGAACGGCTACTTCCGAAATAAAAGTTATTCAGTAGTAAGTGTTGAAATTTTTCAAAAAATGTTGTATAATAATCATACGGAGGTGCCCCGATGATTAAAATAGCAATCGTCGAAGACGACGAGCAAGAGGCAAAAACACTTTTAAACTGTATAGAACGTTATATCCGTGAAAACCAAAAAAAGTTGGTTTGCACAAGGTTTTACGATGCGGAAACTTTTTTAGATTCGCAGGAAGCTTTCGATATGGTTTTTATGGATATAATGCTTCCGCACCAGACGGGTATGGAAGCCGCGTTTAAGCTACGTAAAAAAGACAGTAACATAGTAATTATTTTTGTCACTACTATGGCGCAGTTTGCCTTGCAAGGCTATGAAGTAAACGCGCTTGACTATATTCTTAAACCCGTGTCGTACGAAAGGTTTACCCTTAAAATGCGCAGGGCAGTAGAAATTATCAAGTCCAACAATACGCAATATTTTGTTGTGAACGACCCCAAGGGCGTGGTAAAAATTTCCAGCAGCGACGTTTACTATATTGACGTAAGCGGGCATAAGCTTACCTGGCATACGGTAAACGGTGATTACAGTGAATACGGCTCTTTAAGCGATCTGGAAACAATGCTTAAACCGCTCAATTTCATGCGCTGCAATGCTTGCTTTTTAGTTAATCCAAACTATATTGCAAGGGTCAACACAAACGACCAAACCGTTATTTTAGTCAACGGTGAAGAATTAAAAATAAGTCAGCCAAAACGCAAAAGCTTTCTGGCTGAACTGACTAACTGGTTGGGACAGGGAAAATGTTAAATTTTTTAGTAAAATTCTTTACTGCCAACGGTTACGTCTTTGAAATGATAGTTGTCGTAGTAATTTTCGCTTATTTCTTTGAAAAGCGAAAATTGTTTTGGTTAAGACTGGTTTTGTGCATCGCGGTGTCTTTTGGACTTTCAATCGCTTGGAATTTCTGTCTGGAAGCGCTAAGCGTGTATGGCTGGGGAAAGATAGTCTGCAATATTATCAAATACATTGTAAGCTTTTTCGTTGTCTTCGGCGGTATACTGTTTTGCAAGCGTACAAGTTTTGGCGGGGCGTTGTTCAGCAGTATAGGCGCAATGGCAACCCAGCACATATCTTACAGGGTATTTGCAATAATACTTGCAATCTGTAAAATGCCGTACGATAACGTCGGTTCGTTCTTCATTGCGCTCTCCGTTGCGTTCGCGGTATACGTAATTGTATATTTTTTGCTTGTCCGCAAAGTCCGCAAACAACCCGAACAGTGCTTTGAAAACAAAATGAATATTGTTTTGGGCGGTATACTTATTTTGTTTGCAATAATATTGCAGTTTTTGGTTGAACCATATGCGCCCATGGAAGAGCAGCCCCTGCTGTTTATCTATCTTTCGCTTTATACTATTATCTGCGCAGTGTGTACATTGCTATTGGAATACGGTTTTTTTACCCACAAAAAACTTGCGTATGATAACGCCATTTTGGATCATTTAGTGCATACGCAGGAAGAACAGTACCGCAACTCGAAAGACAATATTGAGATGATTAATATAAAGTGCCACGATATGAAGCACCAAATGTCAAAGATTGCGGGCGGACTCAATCCGGAAGCGGTTAAAGAAATGGAAGACATAATTTCAATTTACGACTTATCGCTTAAAACCGGCAACGAAATACTGGATATTTTCCTTGCGGAAAAAAAGCTACAGTGTGAAAGAAATAACGTAAATCTTGATTGTATAGTAAACGGCAGCTGCCTGCAATTTATGCAACCTTCAGATATATATTCTCTGTTCGGCAACGCACTGGATAACGCTATGGAAGCGGTCTGCAAATTGCCGGAAAAGGAAAAGCGCATTATAGGTCTTTCGGTCACTACGAGACTGAATATGGCAATTATCCATACCGAAAATTTTTATGACGGTATACTTGAATTTCAGTCGGAATTACCTGTGACTACCAAGGAAGATACGCGTTTCCACGGCTTCGGTATGCGCAGTATAAAAAAGGTTGTTGAAAAGTATAACGGCAGTATTTCAATAGTTGCGGAAAACGGTATATTCAACCTGAATATTACTATCCCACTGGACAGGTTAGAGGTACAATAATGATTTTTTTAGGCATAGAATTAGGCTCTACGCGTATAAAGGGCGTACTCACGGACGAAAAGGCTAAGGTTCTTGCGCAAGGCGCTTACGAGTGGGAAAATAAGTTTATAGACGGAATATGGACTTATTCTTTTGATGAAATAAAGTCGGGTTTGCGGGCTTGCTATTCAAGTCTTAAAGAAGACTATAAAAGCAAAACGGGCGGTAATATTACCGAGATAAACGCAATAGGCGTATCCGCAATGATGCACGGCTTTATTGCTTTGGACAGCCGTAACAAGCCGCTTGCGCCATTTAAAACCTGGCGTTGCGGTGACGCGGAAAAGGAAGCAAATCAGCTTACCAAACTTTTTAATTTTCCCATACCCGCACGCTGGACTGCGGCGCATTTGTATAAGGCGGTAAAGGATAAGGCAAGCTATCTTGCGGAAATAAATACCGTAACCACGCTTGCAGGCTACGTACATAGCTTACTTTCGGGTAAGCACGTTTTGGGCGTGGGCGACGCAAGCGGGGTTTTTCCTGTAAGCGGCGGCAATTACGACTTGAAATTGCTAGAAAAATTCAACAAACAGCTAAACGGCAAATTGAGTAAAAGCGTTTACGAATTGTTTCCTAAAGTTCTGCTTGCGGGGCAGTGCGCTGGGTACTTAACCGCAAATGGAGCAAAGCTTTTGGATAAGGACGGCGATTTGCAAAGCGGCGCGCTTATGTGCCCGCCGGAAGGGGACGCAGGCACGGGCATGGTTGCAACCAACAGTGTAAAGCCTTTAACGGGCAACGTTTCCGCAGGCACGTCCGTATTCTCAATGGCGGTGCTGGAAAAACCGCTCACCGCAGTATATGACGGGGTAGACGTGGTTACCACTCCCACGGGTTCGCCGGTTGTCATGGTGCACTGCAACAACTGTTCATCGGAGATAAATGCGTGGGTGCAACTGTTTTCGGAAGCGTGCGGTGTAGATAAAAACAAGCTCTACACAAAGCTTTTTAATCTTTCTTTGGAAGGTGAAGAAGATTGCGGCGGGGTAGTCGCATGCAACTACAATTCGGGCGAGAATATTACGGGGATAACGAGCGGAACGCCATTCGTTGCGCATACCGCGGAAAGTAATTTTACGCTTGCAAACTTTATAAGGGCGCAACTGTATTCGGCATTTGCAACCCTTAAATTAGGCAACGACAGCTTCTTTAAAAAAGAAAAGATAAAGATAGAAAAATACTACGCTCACGGCGGACTTTTCAAGACGGAAGGGGTTTGCCAGCAATATCTTGCGGCAGCGTTGAATACGCCCGTTGCTGTAATGACAACCGCAGGCGAAGGCGGAGCGTGGGGTATGGCAATACTTGCGGCATATGCGGCGGATAACGAGTTGCCTTTGGAACAATATCTTGAAAGCAAGGTGTTTGCAAAGAGCAAGCTGAAGATAGTAACCCCTGCCGTAGAAACGGTAAAAGGATTTAATTTATATACAAAAAATTTCAAAAAAGCAATTAAGGCAGAAAAGGTTTTTTACAAGGTGTAAAAATGCTTGAAGAATTGAAGAAAGAAGTATTAAAAGCAAATTTAGATTTGGTTAAAAACGGACTTGTGCTCTTTACCTGGGGCAACGTGTCAGCGATAGATAAAAAGTTCGGGTTGGTTGTAATTAAACCCAGCGGAGTGGAATACGGCGGAATGACCGCCGAAGATATGGTCGTGGTTGATTTAAACGGGAAAGTGGTTGAAGGCAAATACAGACCGTCCAGCGATACGCCCACCCATCTTGAACTTTACAAGGCACACCCCGAAATCGGCGGAATAGTGCACACGCACTCGACGTATGCAACGGCTTTTGCGCAAGCGGGCAGGGCAATACCCGAATACGGCACAACCCACGCGGACTACTTTTACGGCGATATACCCTGCGCCCGTTCGCTTGAAATCTCTGAAATGGAAGAGTACGAAAAGAACACGGGCACGGTTATAAACCTAACGTTCAAAGACAAGGACGTTGTTGCGATTCCCGCCTGCCTTGTGGCGCATCACGGCGTATTTGCCTGGGGCAAAGACGCATCGGAAGCAGTATATCATGCAACGGTTGTAGAACAGGTTGCCAAAATGACGTTTATAACAGAAAACTTAACGCCGTTAACCAAAAGGTTACCGCAGCATATAGCGGACAAACATTATAACAGGAAACACGGTTCTAATGCTTACTACGGGCAAGGAGATAAAAAATGAAAAAATTATATTTTATAACGGGAAGTCAGGATTTATACGGCGAAGAAACGCTAAAACAAGTTGCCGCGGACAGCGCGGAAATGGTTAAGTTTTTAAACGGAAAACTTAAAGATACGGTAAAAATCGTTTGCACTTCCACGGTGCGAAATGCTGAAGAAGCGGAAGATATATGCCTTAAAGCTACCTGCGATAAGGACTGCGTCGGCGTTATCACGTGGATGCACACTTTCTCGCCCGCAAAAATGTGGATACGCGGCTTGCAGGCTTTAAAAAAGCCCATGCTTCATTTACATACGCAGGCAAACGAAAAGCTGCCCTATAAAACGATTGATATGGACTTTATGAATTTAAACCAGTCTGCCCACGGCGACAGGGAATTCGGGTTCATCTGCACCCGTCTTGGTATCAAGCGCGAAGTGGTAGTAGGGTTTTATCGGCACGAAGACGTTATTGAAAAGATTCGTGCGTTCGCACAGGTTGCAATTGCGCTCAACTTTTCGCACGGTATGCGGGTTGCAATGTTCGGCAGCAATATGCGCGACGTTGCCGTGACCGACGGCGACAGGGTGGAAAGCGAAATCCGATACGGTTGGAACGTAAACTACTACGGCATAGGCGATATGGTAGAAATCGCAAACGCTGTAACCGAGCAGGAAATAGACGAAAAGATGAGCGAGTACGATAAAAAGTACGAGCTTGCAACCAAGGATATAAAGGCAGTACGCGAACAGGCAAAGTATCATGTTGCGCTTGAAAAGTTCTTAAAGCAGGAGCGTATTTCCGCATTTACGGATAATTTTCAGGATTTGCACGGCTTAACGCAGTTGCCCGGGCTTTCCGTGCAGGATTTAATGTCAAAAGGCGTGGGCTTCGGCGCGGAAGGCGACTACAAGACGGGCGCGCTTATGGCGGTACTGTGTAAAATGGCGGAAGGCAGAAAGGGCGGCACAGCATTTATGGAAGACTACACCTACGACTTGACCGCGGGCAGTGAAAAGGAGCTTGCTTCGCATATGCTTGAAGTTTCGCCCGCGTTCGCGGCAAGCAAGCCCAAAATCGAAGTGCATCCCTTGGGAATAGGCGGCAAACAACCTCCTGCAAGACTTGTGTTTGACGGCGTGGAAGGCGACGGAATTGCTGTTTGTATGGTGGATATGGGCACGCATTTCAGACTTATATGCGCAAAAATCAGGCTTATAAAACAGCCGGAAGCTATGCCAAAGCTTCCCGTGGCAAGACTTATGTGGGAGCTTGTTCCCGACTTCAAAACGGGCGCGGCGGCGTGGATATACGCGGGCGGCGCACACCATGCGGTAGTATCAACCGCTTTAAAGGTGGAAGATATAAAACTGTTTGCAAAACTTACGGATACCGAGCTTATCGTTATTGACGAAAGTACGGTAATATAATTTTAAAATTTAAGGG
>DOCD01000146.1 GCA_003503945.1 Clostridiales bacterium
GGGCAGCGCGGGCACGCACAACGGTATGCGTTCGGTTATCGCCGAAATAGGCGTTTCCGATTTCGCGCGCATAAGGATAGGTATCCGCGACCCCGAGGTCAATATCCCTATAATAAACTACGTGTTGTCGGAAGTAAAAAAAGAGGACTACGAGCTGTTTATCGCCGCTTGTAAAAGGGCGGCGCGCGCGGCTGTTGCTTTCGCGGAGGGCGTATCTATAGAAAACGTAATGACCGCATATAACGGCTGATTACACTTTATATGAACAAAGACTTTTTCACATTCAAAAATTTAGGGGGCGAATATTCCGCCCTTGCAAACGACCTCCGTCAGGGAACCCCGACGGGGGTGTTCGGCGTTACCGAGCCGCATAAATATCTATTAGCTTCGCTTTCGCCGTATAAAACATTATATATTACCCCCGACTACCTTTCGGCGGAAAAGGCGTATAAATCGATATCGGTGTTTTCGGGCAAAAAATGCGTGCTTCTGCCCGCGAAGGACGAGGTTATCCTGTATAAGGACGCGCTTTCCAAGGACGTGCTTTTCAGAAGGCTTACCGCCGTGCACGGCATACTGTCGGGTGCGGAAATAATAGTTTGCCCCGTGGAAGCTGCAATGCAGCTCTTTCCCGAAAAAATCCGCACGCTGTCGTTTGCGGTCGATGAGGAATACGACTACCGCGCGCTTCCCGCCGAGCTCGTTTCGATGGGCTACACGCGCGAGTACTCGGTTGAAAGCCGCGGCGCTTTCGCCGTCAGGGGCGATATTCTCGATATTTTCCCCGTCAACGCAGAAAACCCCGTCCGTATCGACTTTTTCGGCGACACGGTCGAAAAAATCCGCCCGTACGACGCAGTCAGCGGCGAAAGGCTCGAAGAAGTTTCGAGTATAGAGATTATCGCCGCGACCGACGCGGAGTTCACCGAAGGCGATATCCCGCGGGTTAAAAAGGCGCTTATCTCGTCGCTTAAAACCTGCGCGGACAGTTCGGCTTTCCGCAGGGCAAAGGCGGTGGCGGACGAGATATGCGAAAAGCTCTCTTTCGGCGCGCCGTTTGCGGGCGCTTCGTTCGTTATGCCGTTGCTTGAAAACAGCTGTACGCTGTTCGATTTGCTCGATAGGCAGACGCTGATTATTTTCGACGAGTGCAAGGGCATAAACGACAGCCTCGACAATATCTATAAGGAACATACCGAAAGGGTGCGCGAGCTGAAAAGGGGAGGCGAGGCGGCGGATTTTTCGATAAACCAGCTACTGTCGCCCGAGACGGTTATAAATTGCTTTAAAAATTTCCGCTCGATGGGTGTGCAGACGTTCACGTCGGGCATGCGGTTTTTCAGTCCGCTCAAAACCTACAACCTTTCGTCGTCGCCCGCGCCGTCATACTTAAACTCCGTGCCCCAGCTCGTAACCGACGTAAAAAATTGGCTTTCGAACGGGTACAGGATACTTGTATACACGGGCTCGACGGCACGACACGAAAAGCTGTCCTCGATATTTTCGGATGAATATTTCCCCGTTTACCCCGTCCCCGACAGGCTCGAAGCGCTGCACGGCGTCGCGCTTTCCACGGAGGAAGCTGCGCACGGGCTCATACTTCACGATTGTAAGCTCGTCATTTTAGGCACGAACGATTTATACACCAAGGCGGTTACAAAACGCATCCGCAAAAAGCGCGGCGATATGTTCACCGCGCCCGAAATAGGCGACTTTGCCGTTCACGAAAAGCACGGCATAGGCAGGATAACGGGCACAAAGAAAATCGAAACGACCGACGGAATAAAGGAGTATATCGCCATAGAGTACAGGGGCGGCGACGTTTTGTACGTGCCCGTCGAGCAGATGGACGTGCTGTCCAAATACGTCGGCGACGGTTCGCCAACGCTTTCTAAAATAGGCGGCGCGGAGTTCGACAGGGTAAAGGAAAGGGTCAAACGCTCGATACGCGAGCTCGCCTTCGATTTAAAGCAGCTTTACGCCGAACGCACTCAAAAAAAAGGCTTCCGCTTCCCCGAAAACGCGGTTATGATGGAGGAGTTCGAGGAGGCGTTCGCCTACGACGAAACGCCCGACCAGCTCGTTTCTATTGAGGAAATTAAGTCGGATATGTGCTCCGACAAGGTAATGGACAGACTTCTGTGCGGCGACGTAGGCTACGGCAAAACCGAGGTCGCGCTGCGCGCCGTGTACCTCTGCGTGCTCGGCGGCAAGCAGGCGGCTTTAATGTGCCCCGGCACCGTGCTTTCCGAGCAGCACTTCAACACCGCGCTCGAAAGGTTCAAGGATTTCGGCGTGCGGGTCGAAAAGCTCAACCGCTTCAAAACCCCGAAGCAGCAGGCGGACACTCTTAAAAGGCTTGCAAACGGGGATATCGATTTCATAATCGGCACGCACAGGCTTTTATCCGACGACGTGAAATTTTACGATTTGGGGCTTTTAGTCCTCGACGAAGAGCAGCGCTTCGGCGTCGAGCATAAGGAAAAAATAAAGCACGTAAAAAACGACGTCGACTGCCTTACCATGACGGCTACGCCCATTCCGAGGACGTTGCATATGTCGCTTGCGGGCATAAGGGATATAAGCACGATAAACACGCCCCCGCAGAGCAGGTTGCCCGTGCAGACCTACGTCGTCGAAGAGAGCGAAACGCTCATCCGCGACGCGTGCATAAGGGAGCTGTCGCGCGGCGGGCAGGTTTTCATACTCTATAACAGGGTCGAAAGCATTTCGTCGTTCGCAGGGCGTATTGCGGAAATAGTCCCCGAAGGCAAGGTGTGCTACGCCCACGGCAGAATGGACAGGGATTTGCTCGAAAACAGCGTGTTTTCATTCTACCGCGGCGACAAAAACATACTCGTAACCACCACGATTATAGAAAACGGCATCGACCTTCCCAACGCAAACACGATAATAGTAATCGACTCCGACAGGCTCGGCATATCCCAGCTTTACCAGCTCCGCGGGCGGGTCGGCAGGGGTGCAAGGCTCGCTCAGG
>DOCD01000020.1:0-138 GCA_003503945.1 Clostridiales bacterium
GGGGTTTGAAAAACCCGTGATATTAAAGGGCGAGCAAAAGACTTATTACATAAAATATAAATTCCTTTAAGGACGACGGACGGCGGACGCCGTCCGTTTTATTTTCTGCATTACAGGCTTCCCCTATGGGGAAGCTGT
>DOCD01000020.1:411-5737 GCA_003503945.1 Clostridiales bacterium
CCTATGGGGAAGCTGTCTTTGCCGCGTAGGCAAAGACTGATGAGGTTAATTCTATTGACAAATTTCGCGCAATATAGTATCATAGTTTTATAAAAATGGAAAATTGTCGGCTTTGTGCGTTCTTTTACTTTTCGGAGGTATAAATGTATGATTAAAAAGCGGATTTTATTGGGGGCGGGCGCAACTTTTCTTACCGCCGCGCTTGTGGTAATTATTGTAATTTATTCCATGTTCACATCCTCTCACATATTCAACGAAAGCGCGAATCACCTGTACGAGATTTACAATCAGGTGAATATTACCTTTTCGTCGATGGTCAGCAGGAACTGGAACGTTTTGCACGGCTGGTCGAATTACATAGAGGAAAAATCCAACAACGACGTTACGGCTATAACCGAATTTATCGAAAAGCGCAGGACGGATTGGGGCTTCACCAACTTCTATTTCATAAATAAGGACGGCGTAGGCAAGCTCACCAGACCCGATAAGGAAACGGGGGAGGCTACGAGGGATTTGGATATATCCCCCGAGGACAGGGAGCGTATGCAGAAGGGCGACGTCGTGCTCGAAGGCAAGCGCGGCGGCGAAGTGCCCATTACGCTTTTTACCATAAAGGTCGACAACACCTCGCAGGCTTACGAATACGACGGGTTCGAGTACGTCGCGATGGGTATAACCTTCGACAGGGAGGATATGACAAAAACGCTGGATATAAACGCCTTCAACGGCGCGGGGCGCTGTTATATCACCGATGCGGACGGTAACGTACTTATGACCTCGGAATCGGAGGCTAAGGACGACGCGCACCATATCGACAACTTTTTAGATCACCTCGAAGAAGAAGCGGACACCGTGTTTACGGGCATGTCGCTCGAGGATATTACGGCGGGGCTCAAAAAGGGCGAAAAGGGCGAAACGCTTTTCACCATTCACGGCACGGAGTATTATCTGTCCTATCAGCCGATAGAAACGGAAGGCGGAAACTCGCTCAACGACTGGATGATGCTGGGTCTCGTTCCGTCGGATACGCTCAACCAGAGTATGGACGAGTTCCGTATCATTACGATAGCGGTTATGGCGGGCATATTCGTCCTGCTTGCGGCGGCGGGAGTAACCGTTGCGTTCGTTATGTACAGCAGGAACGTAAAGGAGCAGCAGATAAAGCTTAAATCCCGCGACGGGCTTTTCGACCTTTTGACGCGCAACACTAACGACGTATTCCTTCTGTTCTCGCCCGATACGTTCGCTTCGGAATATGTAAGCCCGAATATCGAGCGTATTCTGGGTATCGATTCGAAGCCCGTCCGCGATGACATACGAAATATCCTCGATACCGCCGTCGTCAAGCCGCCGAGGTTCACCAGCGAGGGCATAAAGCGCCTTCAACAGGGCTGCACGTGGGAGTCGGCGCTGCAGCTGAGGAATATTTCCACCGGCGACGTGTACTGGTTCAAGCTCATGCTTTACCGCTCCGTGTTCAACGGCGAGGACAGCTTCGTAATGATGCTTTCCGACAGAACGAAGGAGCAGAGCATGAACGTCAAGCTCGAGCAGGCGCTGGGGGTCGCAAAGGCGGCGAACAGCGCGAAGAGCAACTTCCTTTCGAATATGTCGCACGATATCCGCACGCCGATGAACGCGATAATAGGCTTTGCGACGCTTATTGCAAAGGACGCGTACAACCCCGAGAAGGTTTTGGAATACGTGCGCAAAATCACTTTTTCTAGCCAGCACCTTTTAGGATTAATCAACGATATCCTCGATATGAGCAAGATAGAGAGCGGCAAAACCTCGCTCAATATGGTGGAGTTCAGGCTTTCCGATTTACTCGAAGAGCTGTATTCGATGATGAACGCTCAGGCGAAAGCAAAGGGTCAGTCCTTCGAAATACACACGAAGGGCAACCTGCCCGACGTCGTGCTGGGCGACAAGCTGCGCTTGAATCAGATAATGATAAACCTTATGTCCAACGCCATTAAGTACACGCCCGAAAACGGAGAAATCACTATCGGCGTGGAGGCGCTCGAACAGAATATTCACAATCACGCGCACATAAAATTCTACGTAAAGGATAACGGCATAGGCATGAGCCCCGAGTTCGTCGAAACGATATTCGACCCGTTCACTCGCGAGGAAACCACGCTTACCAACAAGATACAGGGCACGGGGCTCGGTATGGCGATAACCAAAAACATAGTCGAGCTTATGGGCGGAACCATTTCCGTGGAAAGCGAACAGGGCAAGGGCAGCACCTTTACCGTCGAGCTCGAGCTGTCTACCGTGGAAACGGACGAGGACGAAAATTTCTGGATTAAACACAACATAACCCGCGCTCTCGTCGTCGACGACGAGGAATATATCTGCAAGGATATCCAGTCGCTTATGGAGGGCACGGGGGTTGAAATATCCTACGCGCTCAACGGTTTCAAGGCGGTCGAAATGGTCAACGAGGCGTGCGATAATAAAAAGGATTTCAATATCGTGCTTCTCGACTGGAAGATGCCCGAAATCAACGGCATAGAAACGGCGAAGCTTATCCGCAAAAAGATAGGCAAGGAGGTGCCTATTCTCGTGCTTACCTCCTACGATTTCGCCGATATCGAGGAAGAGGCGAAGGAGGCGGGTATAGATTTCTTGCTTGCAAAGCCCTTCTTCGTGTCCAACTTCCGCCGCGCCGTTTCCCAGCTGAAAGACGAGGACAAGGTGGAAAACATCGTGGCGGCGGAGGAGGCGAAAACGGATATTTCGATCGCGGGGCTCAAAGTGCTCGCGGCGGAGGATAACGAAATCAACGCCGAAATACTCGTCGACCTTCTGGATATGGAGGACGTTAAATGCGAAATCGCGGTAAACGGCAAGGAGGCGCTGGATAAATTCACCTCGAGCGCGCCCGGCACTTACGACATAATATTAATGGACGTGCAGATGCCCGTAATGAACGGCTACGAAGCGACGCGCGCAATCCGCGAAAGCTCGCACCCCGACGCGCAGACAATCCCCATACTCGCAATGACGGCGAACGCGTTCGACGACGACGTCAAAATGGCGCTCGACGCGGGTATGAACGCGCATATGGCAAAGCCCGTCGATATAGAAAAACTCAAAGAAACAATCGCAAGCTTCAAAAACAAATAAGCTCGCGAAAGCCCTGCCCGTGGCTTCCCCTCGGGGGGAAGCTGTCCGCGGAGCGGACTGATGAGGGGCTTAACCATTAAAACAAAAAAGGAAAGACTATGAGCGACAAGAAAAAGATTTTAATCGTAGACGACTCGGAAATGAACCGCGCGCTTCTTACCGATATGCTGGAGGACGATTACGAAATTTTAGAAGCGGAAAACGGGCTCGAGGCGACGCAGATTCTGCACGCGCACGAGCTGGATATCTGCATAGTTCTTTTGGATATCGTAATGCCCGTAATGGACGGCTTCGAAACGCTCGCCATGATGAACAAAAAGGGCTGGATAAAGAGCATACCCGTAATAATGATTTCCGCCGAAACCGCCTCCACGTATATGGACAGGGCGTACGGTCTGGGCGCGGTGGATTACATATCCCGCCCCTTCGACGAGCGCACCGTCCGCCACCGCGTGGACAGCAACGTTATTCTCGGCGAAAAGCAGCGCGAGCTTTCCTCCCGCCTTACCGAGCAAATTTACGAAAAAGAGAAAGACAACCGTCTTATGATAGAAATTCTTTCTCATATAGTCGAGTTCCGTAACGGCGAAAGCGGGCTGCACGTTCTTCACGTACACGCCATAACCGAATTTCTTTTAAAGGAACTGCGTAAAAAAACCGACAAATATTGCTTGAACCAAAAGGATATCTCGCTCATATGCAACGCTTCGGCGCTGCACGACGTCGGTAAAATATCCATACCGTCGGAGGTTTTAAATAAGCCCGGCAGGCTCACTCCCGAGGAGTTCGAGCAAATGAAGCTGCACACCGTCGAGGGCGCGAAAATGCTCAAAGACATTCCTATGCGCTCTGACGAGCCGCTCATAAAAATCGCCTATCAGATTTGCCGCTGGCACCACGAAAGGTGGGACGGGCGGGGTTATCCCGACGGACTTAAAGGGGAGGAAATCCCCATTGCGGCGCAGGTGGTCGCGCTGGCGGACGTATACGACGCGCTCACAAGTAAGCGCGTATACAAGCCCGCGTTCCCGCCCGAAAAGGCTGTCGAAATGATTTTGAACGGCGAATGCGGCGCGTTCAACCCGTTGCTTTTGGAGTGCTTAAAGGACTCCGCCGATACGTTAAAGCAGGAGCTGACAGTCATATCACTCGGCAACGCCGCGGATAAGGAAATACAAAACACCGTCGCGCACACATTAAAGACGGACGGCGCGGACGTATCCAACAGGACTATACGCCTTCTGGAGCACGAAAGGATGAAGTCGAAAATTCTTTCCGACCTTTCGAGGGAAATCATGTTCGAGTACAACAGCTCGCCCGAGATTATCACCCTTTCGGAGTGGGGCGCGGACTACCTCGGCATGCCCGTAACTATTGTCAACCCTTCGACGGACGCGTTCGGCACGGAAGTGTTCAAGCCCAAAGATTTCGCCCGCCTTCTGGAAAAAATGAAGAACACCTCGGCTGAAAATTCGGGCATTATGGAAAAATATATGCTCAACATAAAGGGCGAAAAGACGTGGTGCAAGGTCATCGCCAAAACCATGTGGTCGGATACCGAACCGCCCGAGTACGAGGGCGCCATAGGTAAAATCGTGGATATCAACGACGAAACCGAGGAGATGAAGAGCTTGGAGCTAAAAGCCAACCTCGACGCGGCTACGGGGCTTTTGAACCACGCGGCGGCGAAAGAGCGGATTACGAAATATCTCGAAGGCGAAAGCGTCGGCAAATATGCGTTCGTATTCTTCGATTTGGACGATTTCAAACAGGCGAACGACGTTTACGGGCATAAGTTCGGCGACGAGGTTTTGGCGCACGTCGCAAAAACTATCAAGAAGAACACTCGTAGCTCGGATATAGCGGCTCGTATGGGCGGCGACGAATTCATAATATTCATGTGTTACAGGGGCACTATAGAGGGGCAGATAAAGCGCATTTTTAACGCGCTTACGGGCTACTATAAGGAATTCCCCGTAAAGGTGAGCATGGGCGTGGCGCTGGGCGACGGCAGCATACGCGACTATGAAACGCTTTTCGAAATGGCGGATAAAGCGGCGTATCATATCAAACACAACCACGCGGGCAAAAATTCTTACTGCTTCTACGACGATTCGCTTGCGGATATCAACACGGGCAGAGATACTTAAAAACTAATTTGAAAGCCGCGGCGCGATAAAATCGCGCCGCG
>DOCD01000080.1 GCA_003503945.1 Clostridiales bacterium
ACTGTATTCTTTGTCGGTTTTTTCATTTTCTTCGTGTAATTATGTACATTATATGTACAATTTTAATTATTATAGTACATAAACTGTACAATGTCAACATAAAACTAATACAAAAGGGTGTTTTATGTTGAAGCTTGGGCAAAATCTTAGAAAATTACGATTAGATGAAAAACTTACGCAAGAACAGCTTGCCGAGAAATTGAACATCAGCAGAGTAAACTATACCAGATACGAAAACGATAAAGCCCGTCCCGACTACGAAACGATAATTGCTATTGCGGATTTTTATAATATTTCAATCGACGAGCTGTTCGGCAGAGATAATTGACCGTACAATAAGAACCCGTGGTTGTACTATAACAACCACGGGTTAATTTTACTTTGTTTTTATTCGGCCTTGAAGGGAAGCAGCGCCGCAACCCTTGCGCGCTTTATAGCGGTTGAAAGCTCGCGCTGGTGCTTTGCGCACGTGCCGCTCATTCTGCGGGGCAGAATTTTGCCGCTTTCCGCAACAAATTTCTTTAAGCGGTTTACGTCCTTATAATCGATTTCGGTCACCTTTTCCTGGCAGAAAACACAAACTTTTCTACGGGGAACGCGCTTGAAGCTCTTTTTAACGGGTGCTACCGGTTTATTTTCTTCCATAATATTATCTCCTATTCAAAATTAAAACGGGATATCGCCGTCGTCGTCAAACGCCTGCAAGCTTGCGGGCTTTTTCCTTTCGGAAGAAGCCGCGGGGGCATCGTTGAAGCCGCCGAAATCCCCGCCCGAGCCTTTCGGGGTGAGGAACTCGACGTCCTGCGCCACGATGTCCACGCCCGTGCGTTTAACGCCCTGCGAATCTTCGTAATTGCGAAGCTCGATAGAGCCGCTTACCGCAACCTTATTGCCCTTTTTGGCGTAACGCGCCACCGTTTCGCCGAGGCCGCGCCATGCGACCACGTTGAAAAAGTCGGTCTTTCTTTCGCCGTCGGCGGAACCGTAGTTCCTGTTCACCGCAATCGAAAAGCGGCAGAGGGCAACGCCCGAAGTCGTTTCGGAAAGCTCGGGGTCGCGGGTTAAATTACCTATCAAAAATACCTTATTCATCTTTTTTTACCTTAATCTTTTGCGGTTATAACTCTTCTTAAAACTTCGGCGGAAAGGCCCGACACGCGGTCAAGCTCCTTTACGACCGAACCTTCCGCTTCGAAAGTCATTAAAACGTAAAAGCCGTCTATCTTATAGTTGATAGGATACGCAAGCTTTTTAACGCCCCACTTGTCGGTGGAAACGACTTTGCCGTTCTGAGACGTAACGACGTCCTCGAACTTCTTGACGAGCGCTTCCCTTGCGTCGTCCGCAAGCGCGCTGTCCAAAACGTAAAGCATTTCGTAAGTTTTCATTTTTTCACCTCCCGGTCTTAATCGGCATACCACCTGCGGTATGCAAGGCACTCTCACGAAATTTTGTTGCACAAAATTTCCGTGAGCTAAGTTGTTATAAAACGCTTAACGGCGCAAATAAATTTAATTTTTGCGCGTATAGCCCTTATGACACTAAAAGATTTTATAATAATTTTTTATAAAAGTCAACTATTTTGGGGCATGGACGAAAGCAAATTTATAAACGCGTCTATTACCGACACAAGCGTCATCTCTCCTACCGGCTTGCCGTTGAACTTAACCGCGAGCTGCTCGGGTGTGAGCGTCAGAATGCCCGCTTCTGTCAATTCGCTCATAGTCGTGTTCTGCGTGTTGGCGGTTACATTGGTTATAAGCGCCGTCAGATTGTTTACAGAATAGGTCTGTTCGACCCCGCCCGAATATAAAAGCAGCTTCCACGTAGCCGTCGCCGCGCCGTAGGTATAGAAGGTGCCCTCGCCGAATTGCTCGGCGGTGAGGTTGCCGACAAGCTTATATCCGCCGTCAATCTCCGAATAATACAAAAGCGCCGCGTCAAACTTTTCCGCAAGATATATTTCCCTGCCGTAAATATCCTCGGCGTACAGCTCGTTCACGGAAAGGTTCGCAATATCCGCGGGCAGACTTTCTATCGTTGAGTTTTCAATCGCTTTCAAAAGCTTGTTGTCCTCGACGTCCATTATAGCGCCTATCTTCAAATCGGAAGTGACCCCGCCGACGCGGTCGGAAACCGTATTCAAGCCGGTACCCGTAATTTCCGTGCCGTCGCCAAGGCGCACGCAATTTATTTTACCGTCAAGCTCCTCTATAAAACAATTAATCGCTTCGCCGCCCACAGGGTGATAAACGCCCGTAATAACGCCGTCACGCTCCACTATATCGGTTATTCCGTAGACAAAGTATGAAAGAATTATGTCCGACGAGGTGAGTTCGAGCCTGCCGTCCACGCGGGTCAGTTCCACGTCTATAAAGTCGGAAATTTCCAACCCGTCGATAACTTCGCCGAAATCGACCGTTCCGTTCATAAGGTCGCCGACCGATATGCCGCCTAAAATTTTCTGCGTTACCCCGTCGGCGTCGGTCACAAGCTCGGTTACGGGCACGTCGTACAAAGCATCGAACGCGCTTCCGTCCGAAAACGAGCCTATTGTGACGGGCGTAACCTCTATCTTATTTTCGCCGTCATAGTAGTAATTTCCCGAAAGCGCGGCGCAGGAGGTATGGGCGGCGTAAAGCATGCTTTCTACGGGCGAGAACACGTAGTTATCCTCGTCCTTATACGTAACGTAATTATTATCGCCGTACCCGTAAAAATACAGCCTGTATTCCTCGCCCTTTTCGGCAAGATATTGCTCCTTATCCGCGGCAAGCCGCGCCCCGTCCGGCTTCCTTAAAAACCCGCCGTCCGCAGCCGTATACGCGTCGTAGTAAACGGGGTATAAGCTTTCGCCGTTTTCGACGTAATCCGACTCCTTGCCGTTCAAAATAAGGTCTATAATCTCATTGTCGGGAAGTCCGCCCCCGAACGAGTCTATAAGCGCCGCGGGACGGATATCCATAACCTTTCCCTGCACATAGTCGCCGAATTCGCCGAATTTTACGGCTTTCAGCTCTTCCGCGTCTATCGTCACGTATTGACTGAGCGCTTCCCGAAGCTTTTCGGTAATCCCCGAGGCTACGGGCAGAAGATTTTCGACTTCGCCCACCGAAAGCGACTGATAGTCGCCCGCCAGAGCGCCGACTTTCTTTATGAGGTCGAGCAAGGTGCCGACGCCGCCGTTATCGGGGTCGCCGTTTATGAATACGTAATTGCCGTCCTCGTCCTTGTTCGCGCCGATATTGTCGATTTTATAGTTGAGCGCGACGAAAACCGCGGCTACTATCGTACCGACAAGAATTATTATACCGAATATTATACCGAGTATGAATGCGAGTATGGGGCTGAAACCCCTGCGTTTTGTATTGTTTGACATAGTTTTATTATATAACAACCCCCGAATAATTGCAATTAATTGAAAGACTGTTTATTCATATGTATGCCCGACGCATTTATACTTAGCGCGCGTTTTATAAGCGCTTTCCGTTCGTTGCATATGTTGTGCGTGACACATTCGTGCAAAAGCATATGCAAGATATCGCCCACGTTGCGTTTTTCCACGCCCGCCGCGATAAGTTCGTCGCCGCGCACATGAAGGGCGGCGCATGTTAAGGGCACGTTTTCGCGCACCATGTCCGCGTAAATCGCCTTGAATTTGGTAACGGCGGGGGCTTCGGAAAGGTCGTCGCGGCAGCCCGAATAATCCGCCTGCTTGACTAAAAGAAGCTTATCGAACACCGCCAGATTATCCACTATAAACCTGCGCACCTTGCTCTCGCGTGCGTCGCAGCGCAGGTCGTACATATGCAGCGCGCACAAAGTGACGACTTCCGCACTTGTCTTTTTAGGCACTTTAAACCTCGCGCATATGTCCGCCGCGACACGTGCGCTTTCGCTCTCGTGAGAGTGATAATTGCCGTCCGCGCGCATACGTACGGGCTTGCCGACGTCGTGCAAAAGCGAAGCGAGGCGAACGCTCGGGTCGGAATATTTCACCGCCCGCAACGAATGCTCCAAAACGTCGTAAAGGTGAAATTTTTCGTTCTGCTTCATACCTCTTCCGTCTGTAAGCTCGGGAAGGATTACGTCGAGTACGCGGGTTTCGTCTAAAATTTTAAGTCCGCGGTACTGCGCGTATTTTAAGCCGTACCGCAAATCCGCGTGCAGAATTTCGTCAAGCTCGGCATAAATCCTTTCGGGCGCGACGTCTGCGGCAAGGCGGGCGTTACTTTTCGCCCCGTCGAGGCATTCGTCGGTCGGGGTAAAATTAAGCTGCGCCGCCTGCCTTGCAAGGCGCATTAGTCTGAGCCCGTCCTCACCGAAAACCTTTTCCGCTTCGGCAACCGTGGATATCCTCGCCGCGCGGATATCCTCTATCCCGCCGAGCGGGTCGACAATGTTTTCGGCTTTAATATCGTAATACACTGCGTTGCATTTGAAATCGCGGCGGCGCGCGTCGAGCATGATATCGTCGGTGAAAAAGGTGTTTACGGGCGTATGCACGCCGCGGACGTAGCTGTCTGAGCGGAAGCTCGCGAATTCGTACCCCTCCTCCCCGAAAGACAGCTTGACGGTGCCCGTGTTTTTATATACGGCGTTTATTTTCGCGCCCGCCTTTTCGGCAGCCGCAACGAAAGCTTCGGCAGACACGGGCGCGCAGATATCCACGTCGCCCGAGCTTTTCAGCCCCGCAAGCGCGTCGCGCACGCAACCGCCCACCGCGTACAGCGGAAAGGTGCAACTTTTTGCAAGATTATTAAGTTTTTCGGAAATAAATATTTTCATGTAATTTATGTTGCCGCCCAAAAAATTTGTGAACCTATTATACCATTTTTCCAAAACAATTGCAATAATAAATTATTTGTTATATAATGGATATACAAAAGAGAATATGATGTACCATCTTATAGTAAAAAAAGACAATCTTGCGAATAAAAAGAATGCGGAAAAGTTTAAACGCGCCCTCGAAGTTTTTGACGGCGCGGGGATAAATTATACTATTCACGAAACCTCGCTCAAAGACGAAGCGAAAAATATCACCCGCGAGGTTACGAGCGGAAAGGGAAATTCTGTTATAACCGTAGGCGGCGACGGCACCCTGCACGACGTACTTAACGGGTTTTGCGACTTCGAAAACAACACGCTGGGGCTTATCCCCTTCGGCACGGGCAACGACTTTGCCGAAAGCGCGCATATACCCTTCGACGCGGAAAAGGCGGCGCAAATCATAGTTGAAGGCTATTCGAAAAAAATCGACTTTATTCAGCTTGAAAGCGGACTCCGCTCCATAAACGCGGTGGGTATGGGCATCGACGTCGACGTGTTGAAACGCGCGTATTCGGGCAAAAGCGTAAAACGCTCGAAATACTTAAAGGCGCTTATAGTAAGCCTTATAAAGTTCAAAAGCTACGATTTTACGGTAAAATACAACGGTAAAGAAGAAAACCACTTCGGGCTTATCGCGGCGCTCGGCAACGGCAGGCAGCTCGGCGGCGGGATAAAAATGTTCCCCGAAGCGGATATAGCCGACGGAAAGCTCAACCTTTTTATCGCGGACTATATATCCAAACCCGCTATCATAGGCGCTTTTTCAAAGCTTATGCGCGGGAAGGTAAACAAAGTCAAACAGGTTACCGCTCTTGCCTGCGACAGCGTCGAATTTATCCCGCACGGCGAAAATTATACCATAGAAGCCGACGGCGAATTATACGAAAACGTGCCACTTGCCGCGCATATAGAACGGGCTAAATTAAATTTTTATTTAAAAAACGAAAATAATAAAGATGGTAAGTAAATATTACAGACGGATAATCGACGGCGTACCCACCGCGGTTATCGTGGTTGACAAAAACTTAAAGGTCGTATTCACGAACACGGCGTTCCGCACCATGTTCCCCTCGGGCAAAACCGCGGGGAATCTGGGCAAGCTTTCGTGCTGCGCTCAATCGGCGAGCCGCTGCGGCGGCGACAAATGCCGCGGCTGTATGCTGTACGACGCCTTCGAGGACAGCCTGTGCTCGAATAAAGCCGTAACGCGCAGGGTCTACCAGACGGTTATAACCGACGGGGTTACGCATGACGTTTCGTATTCGCTTACCGTATCTCCGCTCGGCGGCGGGCTGTGCATGGGGACGATTGACGAGGCGCTCGAACTCGAAATCGCGCAGGAGCTGCAATCCGCAAAAAACATACAGCAAAGGCTTCTGCCCGCGGGCAACTGGGCGGGCGGCAAGCGCTACTCCTACACCTACATACCCTGCCGCGACATAGGCGGGGACTTGCCCGATATTTTCACCGTAAACGGTTCGGCGTGCGGGGTTATCGCCGACGTTTCGGGCAAGGGCATTTCCGCGGGTATGCTGTCGGCTTTCGTGAAAGCCGCTTACGACAAAACCGAATATTCCCCCGCAAAGGCAATAAGCAATTTAAACGCAAAATTCTCCGAGCTTAACCTCGACGAAAGAAATTACGTCACCGTCGCCGCCGTAAGGATTGACAGCGACAGCATAACCTACTCTATGGCGGGGCATAACGTGCCCATACTTTTGAAATCGGGCAGCGGCATTACGCGCATAGTTATAAACTCCCCGCCTATTTCCAACTGGTTTGAAAACCCGTCGTATTACGAGGACGTAATCCCATATAAAAAGGGAGATATATTAGTGCTTTTAACCGACGGCGTGACCGAATGCAAAAATACCCGCGGCGAGATGTTCGGCGCGGACGGGGCGATTAAAACGCTTTCTTACTCGCGTACCGCGGAAGAGTTTATACGCAACCTCGAGGACAATTTGCGCAGCTTCAACAGCGTTTTGGACGACGATATTACCGCTATCGCATTTGATTTGTAACCGAATTAAAGGCTTCCCCTTGGGGGAAGCTGTCCCGTAGCCTGCGTAAGGGACTGATGAGGTCGATACCTAAATACCTCATTCGACTTATTCTCGCTTTGCTACGAATAAGCCACCTTCCCCAAAGGGGAAGGCTCAATTATTGTAAACTATGTTTGAATGGAATAAAGACGACGCGATAGTAATACCTTTGACTTACGCTTTTTTCTGCGTCGCGGCAATTATATGGCGGTTTTCGTTTAAAAACGCAAAGCCCGTTTTAAAAACATTACCGCTTAAAATACTTGCGGTAACCGTTTTGCTTGCCGAAATAGCCAAACAGATTTACTACAACTGCTTCGAAGATTTTACGCTTTACATTCTGCCGCTGCACTTCTGCTCGCTGTTCTTCGTGATAATGCCCTTATCTCAGCTGTGCGGCAAAAAGGTCGGGGCGATATTCAAGCCCGCAACCTTCGTTTATTCCTTTTTCGTGCTCGTTTTAATACTCGTAAACCCGCACACCCTTATAGGCAATTCCCCGTCCGACCTGTTCGGCAGCTTCCACAATACCCACACCTTTATCTATCATATGTCGGTCGTGGCGTACTTTATTTTTTCGGCGGTGCTCGGCGACTACGACCCGAAGCCGAAGCACTGCATAAACGTTGTCTGCGGGATTGCGATTTACACCTCTTACGCAGTGCCGTGCGCATACCTTCTGAACACCAACTACGTAAACATTTTATACAGCCAGTTCGCCCCGCTTGAAAAGCTGCGGCTTGCGTGCGGGCAGTTTGTATACAACGCCACGCTGTTTTTGTTGAGCGCGGCGGCGGGGTGCCTTGTGTGCCTTGCGGCGTGCCTGTTTAAAAAGGCAGTGCAAAAATCAAATAAAAACGGCTTCCGCCCAGCATAGGCGGAAGCCGTTTTTTAAATAATTTCCCTGATTTTCGCTACGGCGGAGCTGCGGCTGTCGGCGCCGAGCTTGGAGTAGACCGAGCTTATATAATTGCGCGCCGTTCCGTCGGAAAGCTTCATTGCCGAAGCTATCTGTCTGTTGTTGAAGCCGTCGTTAAGCATAAGCGCGATTTCCACCTCTCTGTCGGAAAGGTTGAACGCCCTTTTGAGCTTGATTTCCTTATCCGACGAAACCATCATGGCGGCGTCGGTTATCTTTTTGGCAATCTTCGAGGGCAGTATGGTGTCGCCCGCGTACGCGTTTTTTATTGCGTCTATAAGCGCGGTCGAGCCGATATCCTTTAAAAGATACCCGCTCGCGCCGTTGTTTATAGCGCTTAAAATATAGTCGCTGTCGTCGAAGGTGGTAAGGATTATAATCTTTATATTCGGGTCGATTTCCTTAATCCTCTTGGTTGCGACGACGCCGTTCATATTCGGCATACGTATATCCATTAAAACGACGTCGGGGCGGAATTTATCCGCCATTTCGACGGCCTCCGCGCCGTCGCGCGCCATGCCGCAGACGTTGAATTCCGCACAAGTTTCGAGTACGCTTTTAATCCCCTCAGCCAGAATAATCTGGTCGTCGACAAGTAAAATTTTTATCATTTATTATCCTCGCTTTTTCCGCCCGACGGCAGACTTATTTCCACTTCGAACCCCTCGTCCTCGGCGCACGAAAACGAGCAGCTCCCGCCGAACGCTTCGGCTTTTTGCCTTATGCCTTTAAGCCCGAAGCCCTCTGAAAACCCCTCCGGCGCGCCGCAGCCGTTATCGGAAATCAGTATGCTCAGCATTTCTCCGCTTTGTTTCATTTCCACGTAAAAAGCCGTGGCTTTGCCGTGCTTTATTCCGTTTACAAGGCATTCCTTTACGCTGTTGCATATAAAACGGTGCTCGCCCGTACCCGCCGTCACGTCCTCGAGGTCGTAACGTATTTTCAGCTCCGTCCCGTCGATTGTCTGGGCGATAATGCCCTCGATTTCCTCTTTTAAAGACCCCGTCTGCTGCCTGCCCGCAAATAAATGCACGCTTTCGCGCATCTGTTCGAGCGCGTTCCTAGCCTGAAAATTTGCGGAAATTATCCTGCTTTTCGCCTCCTCGGGGTTGCTGTCGATTAAAAGCTTCGCCGCCTCGGTCTGCATAATTACCGTGGTCATGGAGTGCCCCGCGTTGTCGTGGATATCCTTTGCAATCCTGTTGCGCTCCTCGTAAACCGCCGTTTCGGAAAGCTGTTCGTACGCCTCTTTGAGCTGAGCCTTCCTCTCGTCCGCCTCTTTTAACGCGACGCGGAGCTTTACGTAATTGCTGTAAAATTTAAGTATAAAGTTGGTCACGACAAAGTGTATGGCGAGCACGACGAGCCCGAAAATAATATCGCCGAGCACCCGCGCGAGCCCCTGCCAGAACTCTAAGTTGTTGAGCACTACCCAGCCCAGAACGAAAGATATGAGATAGAGCCCGCAGCTTACGCCGAAGATTATCGAGTTCTTTTTCAGGCTGTCGACCGTGATATAGTACTGCGTAAGCACTATGCAGTACAGCGCGGCGAGGTACGAGTTGCCCGTCAAAAGACAAATGACGAGAAGAAGCGCGGAGTCGAAGCCGAACACCGTAAGCTTTGCAACGAAGTTTGTGAGCGTGAACGAGCTGATACATTCGAGCACGGCTAAAACGAAGCTGCACATTATAACCGCGATAAGCTGCGGCACGGCGCCCTCGCGCATATCGGTTGTGGCGTACTGGGCGATGATTACCACCTCCATAACCACCAAAAGGATTATTAGCGTAAACTTTATATAATCGAACAGCTTCTTTCTGTTTCCAACTAATCCGAACTCTTTATCCATTCCGTTATTCCGCTCAAAGAATACCTGCGCGCGATATCCTCGAGCAACCCTTCCCCCTTAAAGCTGTAAATATTCCCCGCGCCCGCATATATGAAATGGTCGAACAGCTTAACGTTGTTCATACTGCAAATAACCTGCAGCGTCCGCGTAAAGCCCACGTCCTGCCGCGACGGCTCGGGCGAACCGTTAAGATGATTATGCGCCGCAATTATTGCGTAAGGCTTGCAAAGCGCGATGTTATTTATTATTATTTCCGCGTTGGTAACGACCTTATTCCGCTCCGCCGTGGTATACGAAAAAATCCTTTTTACCCTGCCGCTTTTTTCGAGAAAATACAGCTCGAGGAACTCTTCGGTTTTGCCGTTCAGCCTTAAAGACAAAAGCTTTTTGCAGCTTTCGGCGTTTTTAAGGACGGCTACGCCCTCCACCTTGCCCGAGCGGCTTATGCAGTAGCCCACCGTTTTTAAATACCTTGCGACGTTTTCGCCCACGCCTTTTACGAGCATAAGCTCCTCCGCGGAAGCGGAAAACACCTCCGTAAGAGACCCGAACATGTCCAAAAGCGAATGTGCAATCGGGTTGGTATTCACCCGCGGGCACACGTAATAGAGAAGTATTTCGAGCACCTCGTGGTCGTAAAAATCCTCCCCGCGGGACAGCTTTTCATACATACGCTGTCTGTGACCTTCGTGCATATCTTTCCTCTGCCGTAAAAATTTACGGAAATTTCACTTTATTTTATTTTACCATAAAAAATAAAAAGTGTATAATGTTTTCAACGATATTTTTCAAAAGGATAACGATATGGATAAATTATTCGAAAACGCGGTTAAAACTATTTCGGAAATAATAAAATTCGACAGCTCGCAAAAGCCGACCGAGGAGGGCGCGCCCTTCGGAAGGGAAACGGCGGACTGCCTCAAATACTTTCTGCGCCTTGCGGAAAGCTTCGGCTTCGAAACGAAAAACTACGACAATTACGTCGGCGAGGTAATATTCGGCGAGGGCGAGGAGCTCGCCATACTCGCCCACCTCGACGTGGTGCCCGCGGGCGGCGGCTGGCTGCACGACCCGTTCGGCGGCGAAATAGATATCGGGAACGCCCGCATTTGGGGCAGGGGCGCAATGGACGACAAGGGCCCCGCCGTCGTCGCGCTTTACTGTATGAAAGCTTTAAAGGACGAGGGCTTTACGCCCCGTAAAAAAATCAAGCTCATAGTCGGCTGCAACGAGGAAAACGGCTGGGAGTGCATAGATTATTACAAAAAGCACGCGCATATGCCCGACACGGGCTTTTCGCCCGACGCGGAGTTCCCCGTAATTTACGCGGAAAAGGGCATATTGCAGGTCGAGCTCGCATTCCCCGTCAAGGCAAATTTCAAAAACCTCTGCGGCGGCGAACGCCCGAATATGGTGTGCGATTATTGCACCGTCGAGGCGGAGGCCGATAAGGATAAGCTCGAAAAATACAAGCTTGCATACGAGGACGGCAAAGTAATTTCCCGCGGGAAAGCCGCGCACGGCTCCACCCCCGAGCTCGGCGAAAACGCCATACAGCCCGTGCTCGCCTATCTCGGGCTGGACGATATAAAAGAAAAGCTTTTCGGCGACAACGGGCTTAAAAGCTTTAAAGACGAAACGGGCAGGCTCACCTTTTCGCCGAATATGATACGTCAGATAAACGACAAAATTTTCGTAACCTGCGATATACGCTACCCCGCCACATACTCCCGCGAAAGCGTTTTGAGCGCACTTGAAAAGCTCTGCCCCGACATAAGCGTGCTGCACGAACAGCCGCCCTTATACAACCCCGCCGACTGCGAGCTTATAAAGACGCTTTCAAAGGTCTATAACGAAGTGACGGGCAAGGACGGCACGCCCATAGCGATAGGCGGCGGCACGTACGCGCGCGCCTTAAAATGCGGCGCGGGCTTCGGTCCCGAGGAGCTCGGCGAGGAAAACACAATACACAAGGCGAACGAATACATCACTTTCGAAAAAATACGAAAGCTTCTTAAAATTTATAAGCTTGCAATAAAAAGGCTTTGCGAGAACCCGTAATAATGACGAAAAAACTACCAAAACGCGTAATAAATTTAATAACCTGCATAATCGTGATTTTAAGCGTGCTTATTTCGGCGTTCGGTTCGCTTTTAATAGGCTTCGCGCTCGCCGACAGCCTCGAATGCTGGCGC
Organism: Clostridiales bacterium; assembly: GCA_003503945.1. Lineage (GTDB taxonomy): Bacteria > Bacillota > Clostridia > Christensenellales > Borkfalkiaceae > Coproplasma. Next base: position 11,842 of record DOCD01000080.1, read on the forward strand.
CCCGATTACGCTGAAATCGATTTGAGCGCGATTCTTTCAAAAAGCGAGCTGACCGACGAGGACTATGCGGAGCTTTACAGACAGACGGGGCTGACGAAAATCGGCGTGGACAGAATGCTTGCGCGCGGCGAGGCGGGCAGACAAAGGATTACGGCGATACAGAGCGGTTATTTCAAGGAGCGCGAGGTCAAGCACAGCGTTTTCGGATTTTTGCTCTGCACCGACTACGTCGACGAAAGCATGCCCGCGGCTTACCTTGAAAACGGCGATATCCTCGTCACCTCCTCCACCCACTTTTCAAGCTGGCGTTTGGGGCATGCGGGGATTGTAACGAACGCGGACAGAAACGAAGTACTGCAATCGGGCGTGGCGGGCGAACTGAGCAGCATAGACCGCCTAACCGACTTTACCGACAGAATAAATTTTATGATACTTACGCCAAAGGTCGGCAAAGAGGTCAAACAGCAGGTTGCCGACTATGCCGCAAAAAACCTGACGGGCAAGAAGTTTTCAGCGTTGACGGGTATTTTTACGGACAAAAACAAATCTGACTATACTCACTGCTCGCACCTCGTCTGGTACGCCTACAAGCAATTCGGCATCGACCTCGACAGCAACGGCGGAGGGTTGGTCACCTCGCAGGATATATTCAAATCGCCCGAAGTCGAAGTGGTTCAGGTTTTCGGCTTCGACCCGAAAAGGCTCTGGTACTGATTAAAATGCGCGCCGCCCGATAAG